>JABMRB010000199.1 GCA_013202865.1 Candidatus Nealsoniibacteriota bacterium
CCCGCACCGGCCGTCGACGTAAGTGGGTTTACACGACTTTTGAAAAACACGGGTTCGCGCCGATGTGCATAACTCGTTGTCCTGTCAGGTGTTACGACGAAATCGCAACCTAATGTTGATCTTGGCGGAAGAACCCGATCGATCATTCTGAGCTGATTCTAATCGACGTAACTCCTGATTTCAAGCTGACTTATTGGTCACGTCGACCGGGCTGCGGGAGTTGTCGCCAAATGCAAAGGCGGTGCAGAATTGCGTTCGTCGTCAAAATGGGGTTCATTGGGAAACTGCGCACCTGCGGTCGGGGGGGTGTCGGCGTGCCGCTGCCAGATACGCTATTCCGCGATGAACCATTGTTGCACTCCGCCCTCCAAAACGGAAGAATAGAGCAATCGTCGATCCGCGTACCCCATCAACCGTTGTGAAGTAGCTCATGAATAGCCATCGCCGTGAAAAACTTACCCACGTCCTCTACGCCTGCTGCCTGGCGGTTGCCATCGTAGCGGCCGGATCGGCCCCGGCCGCGGAAGACTCTCCGCCGAAACTCTCGCGGCCGAATATCGTCATCCTTTTCGTCGACGACATGGGTTACTCCGACGTCGGATGCTTCGGCGGTGAGATCGAAACGCCCAATCTCGACCGGCTGGCTGCCGGCGGCCTGCGGCTCACGCAGTTCTACAACACCTCGCGGTGCTGTCCGTCCCGGGCGTGCCTGCTGACCGGGCTCTATCCCCATCAGGCGGGCATCGGCATGATGGTCTATCGGGACCACGGCGAAGGATACCGCGGCAACCTCAACGACCGTTGCGTAACGTTCGGCGAGGTACTAGGCACGGCCGGCTACCAGACGATGCTGGTCGGCAAGTGGCACGCCGGGCACGAACCCAGATCGCGGCCGGAGGTGCGGGGCTTCGACCGCTTCACGGGCATCTATCCGCACATCGACAGCTACTGGAAAGTGCTCCGCGCGTGCGACGTCTACCGCGACCGCAAGCTGCTGATCCCCGCTGCCGAGGACGCGGTCAACCCGTACCATCCGCAAGAGGAGTTCTACACGACCGACTTCTTCACCGACGTGGCGCTGGACTACATCGACCAGGCTTCCCGCGATAAGTCGAAGCCGATGCTGCTGCACGTCTGCTACAACGTGCCGCACTTCCCGCTGGAGGCACCCGATGCACTGATCGATAAGTACCGCGGCCGCTACATGGCCGGCTGGGACAAGCTCCGCGAGGAGAAACTCGAGCGGATGAATCGCATGGGAATCGTCGGCCCCGAGCAGAAGCTGCCGCGGGTCAAGGGCTTCGTCAACGAGAAGATCCCCGGGTTCACCCAAGTGGGCGTCGAGACCGACTACCTGCCCAAGTGGGACTCGCTCGACGAGGCAGACCGGCGGGAACTCGATTTCCGCCGCGCGATCTACGCCGCCCAGATCGACCGGTTCGACTTCAACGTCGGCCGTATCGTCGAACACTTGAAGAAACGGGAGATTCTCGACAACACGCTGATCCTCTTCTTCTCCGACAACGGCTGCTCGGGTGAGATGGACCATTTCGGGTCGAACTGGGGGAAGTACACCAGTGCCAACTATCGCGAGTGGCGCAAGAAGGGCGGATGGAGTATCTCGCAGGGGCAATGCTGGGCCAGCTACAGCAACACGCCGCTGCGCAAGTACAAGAAGTTCGTCCACGAAGGCGGTATCGCGTCGCCAATGATTGCCCATTGGCCCGCAGGGATCAAGAGACCCGGCCGAATATGCAACCAGCATCCTTACCACCTCGTCGACGTGATGCCGACGTTGTGCGAGGTGGCCGGCGCGGAGTATCCGGCCACTTACGACGGGAGAGAGATCACGCCCCCCGCCGGCATCAGCATGGTTCCGCTGTTTACCGATACCGAGGCAGAGAACCAACGGCGCTCGCTCTACTGGCAGCACGAGAATCATGCCGCCATCCGTCGGGGCAATTGGAAACTGGTCACTGCCGACGATCGCAAGGGGGCATGGGATCTCTACAATCTGGCCAACGACCGTAGCGAGACGGCGGACGTTGCGCTAGAGCATCCGGAAATCGCCCAGGGCCTCAAGAGATTGTGGCTGCTTTGGGCCCACCAGATCCACGTCCTGCCCTATCCAGAGGATCGCGAGCCGGCCAAGCCGGTGCCCTGGCCGCCGAGGGCGTGGGGGGAATGATGAATGATGAAATCAGTTGGTTGCAACCTCCGCCGCGCGCCACCCTACATCGCGCAGTCTGCCTATAGTGTCAGGTGAAGCGGTCTCGCGACGATGATGCAGACAAAAGAGCGGGCTCCCGGGTAAAACATTGAAGCGTTCAAACAATGTTTC
>JABMRB010000200.1 GCA_013202865.1 Candidatus Nealsoniibacteriota bacterium
ATGATTCTGAGCCGATTATAATCGATGTAACTCCTTATTTCAAGCCGACTTATTGGTCGCCTCGACCGAACTGCCGCTGTGCTCTCAAAACGCAAAGGCGGTGCAATAACGCCCCGTTGTGAATTTGCGTACCCTATCCTACCCAAAGCACGGGATATGTCGGGTACGCAAATCTGCGATGAACCCGAAGACGGGGCGCCATCCCGTTCTAAAAGACTCCAAACTTACTGCCGCGCCGCGGCCGGTTGGCGTTGCGGCGGGGTTTCCAGCGTCTTCAGCTTGGGACGGATCTCGCCGGGCACGTTCTGGCGCTGTCGCGGCGTGTCGATCGGACCGTCGAAAAGCACCGCTCCCCGCTTGTCCCTGGCCAGCAGATGGAGCCCCTGCCGGTTGGCCGTCAGTACGAGCACGTGCTTCTCGTCTTCGTAGTTCGAGAGGCTGGGCCGGGCGGCAAGCATCCCGGCTGAAGACGACGGCCGCAGGAGCCATTCGACCAGTTCGTGAGACGGCACGTCGGCCACGGGGACTTCTTTCTCATCCAGCACGACCTCGATCTCGATCTCGACGGCGCGCCGGATGACGGTTAACGTGATCTTGTCGCCGCCGCGTTGCATCCGCAGAAGCACGCGAAACTGCGGATCGTTGACCAGGATCTGATCGTTGAACTTGTGCAGGACGTCGTACTGTTTCAGCCCGGCCCGCGCGGCCGGCGATTCGGGCATAATCCCTTGCACGGTCAGCCCGACGCCCTCGGGCAGTTGGACCTGCGCCCGCTGCTCGGGCGTTGCCTGCGCGGTGGCGATGCCCAGGAAGGGCACGATCTGCGTTTCGATTTTCGCATCGGCCTCGTCCGCCGCCGCGGCAATCTCCGCCCGGGCGGCGGAGAGTGTTGGCGGTGCCGGCTGGCGTGGCTCGGTCGTGGGCACTTGCGCCGGGGCTACCCCGGGCAACAGCAGCAACACGGCCGCAGGGATAAGCCGCAGGCACATCGTGGTCTTGTTCGATCGCATGGTAATCTGGCCCGATAACTCGATCAATTGTATTCCAGCGGCACCAGCACGGTCTGGTCGCTGGGGATAGTCCACTCGATATTCACGTGGTTCTGCTCGTCGATCCAGCGGACGTGACGAACGATCTGCTGATGCACCCGTTGCATCGGTACGTCGCCGTCGTGAACCACAACTCCCGCGGTCGATTGGGTCGTCCAGACCTTCTCGATGCGGATCGGCTGCGGCGGAGACTTCTCCGGCGGCGCCGGCGCAGGCGGCTTCTCCACCCCGGCGACGACCGGCGCCGGGCGATCGCCCACCCGGTTCTCCGCCGGATCCCACGTCAATATCAACAACAGGCCCGCCGCAGTTGCCGCCAACGTGGCTACCGCCGCACCGACCGTCCACCGGTTCGGCCGCGACGACCTTGCCTGCCACGTCGCTTCGACCCGCCGGTCCAATTCCGGCGACGGCCGACGCAATGGCAGCTCGCGCAACAGGTCTTCAAGTTGTTCCAAATTGCCGTCGTTCATGATTACCGTTACTCATGATACCCGTCGTCTATACTTGCTTCTCAATACTATCCTTAATTCGCTTCAGTGCCCGGCGATATCGGCTGGCGACCGTCTGCAGCGGCTCGCCGAACGTGTCGGCGATCTGCTGGAAGGTCAGCCCGACGTGCAGCCGCAACACGACGACCTGTCGCTGATCGGTCGGCAGGGCGTCGACGGCGCGACGGGCCAGTTGCCGACGTTCGGCCTCGACGACCGACTCCGCCGGATCGGGCCCATGCGGGTCGAACACCGACGTGCCAAGCTGCGTTGCGTGGCTCCGGCTCCGGCGCCGGCCCACCTCGAGTGCCGCGTTGCGGACCGAGGCGAACACGTAGGCCACCCGATCGCCCGTCGGCTCCACACTGGAGCGCCACAGACGAGCCATCGCATCGTGTACGGCGTCTTCGGCCAGGTCGGGACACCGGGTAATCGACAAGGCCAGGCTGAACAGGCCTTGCCGATGCTCGCGATATATCCGTTCGAGGTCCTGTTGCACCGTGACGTCTCGCCGGGGAGGGCTGTGCGCTCGGGTGACCGAGCCCGTCGCCACCGATGTGGCGGTCGGAGCCGGCGGTCAGATTGCCGGCGGGCACAGTTCCAAGCATGGCTTTCTCCCAGCTATTCTAGTCGTGTCGGGCCGAGTTGTCGCGGCCTGTCGGGATTACTCAATGAGAATCTCCTCCGGCAATCAATTCCACCACCATTCTTCGTGCTCGCGTGCCAGCGCCCTGACGCGGGTGGCGTCGAGCGAATCGGTCTTCTCGACCCGGCCGACGACGAGCCGCGGGTCGACCTTCACGCCACCCGACGCGCTGATCAGCCAGTTCCGGCCCTTCTTCAACAGGCTGGCTTTCGAATCGACCTCTTGCGGCGCCGGGAAACTGACGATTTCCGCGCCCGAGGAGTCGGTCATCGCCGACAGCCGGCAGCCCGCCTTGCGCAGCATGTCTTCTTTGACGATCAACGTGGCGACGACCGCCAGATCGATGCAGTTGCGCAACTGGCCGAAAATCGGGTCGGCCAGTGCCAGTTCGTCGTACTTGGCGGTCATGTTGTCGGCCCACCGCTGCGCGACCGGATTGGCCTTACCCCCTTGCTTTCGGTCGCCCGAGGCGGTGAGGAAATCCTCTTCCGCCATCGCCTTGACACTCGCACGTTGCAGCTCCCAGGAAGTCCCCTCCGCGTCGCGCAACAGCGGCGCGAAATCGGGGGCCAGCCACCAACGTGGCATCATGTTGCTCATGCCGCGGGGGCCCGGCTTGATCATCGCCAGATAGCTAGGCAGCCCCTTGACGGGCGACGGCTCGAAGTTCATCGCCAGCCGTTTCATGCGGTAGTCGGCGGCCACCAGCACACGGGCGAAATGACTCGTGGCCGGGACACCGGAGATGGATATCTGCTGCTTGCCGAGGGTCCGTTCTACGCCGGCGGCCGTTTGCTGCGGGTTGCCGATCGTTCGCAACCCGGCAACGTGCTCGCGGAGCCGTTGCAGGCCCTCGGCGGTCGGGTCGATCGAGCAACTGATCACTTGCCGGGAGTTCTGCCTGGCCGAACGCAACGCCACGAGCAGATCGTCCAACAGCAGCACGGGGCGGCCGGTCGTCACACCGACGACGAAGCCCTGCTTATCGACCGTCCAGCCTTCACCCGGCCCGGCCAGGATGACGTCGTTCTGCTCGGGCACAACGAAGACGTATTGGATTCGCTGCATGCCGGCCAGGTATCGGATATTGTCGGGCAGGTCCTCGCCGCTATCGAGACACCGCTGGATGGCCGCGTCGAGCCGCCGTAGCGAGATCTTCCGTATCGACGTCAGGCCGTTGAGATCGTCGGGGATCTGCTGCATGACCTTCATCCGCTGCTTTCGCAGCCGCCCCCCCGAGTCTACAGCGGTCGGTTCGAGCAACCCGTTCGTGTCGATCGAAATCCCACCGACGGCTCGAGTAGTCGAGATGAGCTGGGCCTGTACGGGCTGGCATAACCCCAGCGCTACGAGCAAGACGGACGAGACGATCAGCGTGCCGCGCCCAACAAGCGCGGCAACAAGGGCGTGAAGTGACATCACGATTCTCCTGTGATTGGCGAGTCTTCCGGCGGCTTGGCCCACTGCCACCTACTAATGACATGGCAAGGGCCGCGCATTTTATTCATTATGCCGGAGGCAGGTGTGGGCAGCAACCCACCCATGCGTGTGGTTCGAGGCGATGGGATGTGACTTAGGGCAATAGCCGGAGGCAAACCTGCCTGCGGGAGTGCTTGGTTCTCCCGCAGGCTGCTAGCCTCCGGCTACTCGACACCCCAGGGACAACGCCTAGCGGACGGGCTTGCCCGCCGCTTCCTAGGCAACAAGGCAAGCATAGGAGGCTTAGGTAAGAAGGTGCCGGGCTTTGCACCCTACAGCCACTTTGCGAAACAGGGAAAGTACGGCCAAGCTTGCCGGTTAAGCAGATGTGTCAAAGTTTAACGATTACGTTGCCGATACCAATTCTGTCGATTACTCCGTCGGGAGGCCCGCGCAGACTGCGCGGGGCGGCGGATTAGTCGGCCAGGGGGGGTTTATTTTGAGGAAAGTTTCCGAACGCGGGAAATCCGTGGGCGTGTTGTCGGCGTTGCCGGCCGCGCTGCGGTACCGCGGAAGCGACCCCCACATAGGAATGCGAGCCCATGAGTCGCCCTTTCCACGGCCCTGTTGTCGTTCTCGGTGTTTTCACGGTGATGCTGGCCGGATGCCATCCCCAGCAGCCCTTCTACCTGTTCGAAGACGGCGATCTGTCTCATTCGGTGGATGAGGCCGTCAAGATCGACTATCCGGACGTCGATGAGCCATCCTTGGCGGAGGTTGACGGCTCGATCGAGCCGTTTTCCCTAGGCAACACCGAGCCGAAAGAGACTTGGCCATTGAGTCTGGAGGAGGCGGTGCAGACTGCGCTGACCAACAGCAAGGTGATGAAGTCCATCGGCGGACAGATCCAGGGGATGCCCGATTTCCTGCTCCGAGCACCGGAACTTGCGCCGACGATGTACGACCCGGCGATCACCGAGTCCAATCCACGACTGGGCACCGAGGCGGCGATGAGCCAGTTCGACCCGCTGTTGAGCACCAGCATCTTCTGGGAGCGGAACAACTCGCCGCGAAACTTCTCCGGTTTCGGTGCGGTCTTTCCACCGGTTCTCAACCAGGAACTGGGGAATTTCCAGGCCCAGTTGAGCAAATGGACGGCCCCGGGTGGCACGTGGAGCTTGCGACACAACGTGCAATACGAATGGAGCGACACGCAGATCCGCCGCTACCCGAGCGACTGGAACGTCAACGTCGAGGCCGAGTTCCGCCAGCCGCTGTTGCAAGGCGCCGGCGTGCAACTCAACCGGATCACGGGTCAGGGCGCGATTCCGGGATTCAACAACGGCGTGATGATTGCACGGATCCGGACCGACATCACACTAGCCGATTTCGAGGTCGGCGTGCGAGACCTGGTCTCCGACGTCGAGATTGCCTATTGGGAACTCTACTACTCCTACCGGTTCCTCGAGGCGATGAAGGCCGGCCGCGACAGCGGCTTGCAGACCTGGCGGGAAACCCACGCCAAGCAGATGGTGGGCCACGAAGAGGGCGACCGCCACGACGAGGCCCGGGCGCGGCAGCAATACTTCCTCTTCCGCAACGCGATGGAACGGGCCCTGAGCGACCTGTTCGCGGCCGAGAGCAAGTTGCGATACATGATGGG
>JABMRB010000201.1 GCA_013202865.1 Candidatus Nealsoniibacteriota bacterium
ACTGAGCCCAGCCAGCCGGTCGACGTCGACCCGAATGCCGTTGTATTCCAACTCGACCAGCACGTCGATCAACGGCAGTTCCAGATCCGCCAACAGGCCATCCAGATCCGCTTCGGCCAGTTGCTTCGCCAGGATCGGCCGCAGCCGTAGCGGCAGCAAGGCGTCCTCGCCCGCATAGTCGGCAACCCGGCCCACGGGCACCTCGTCCATCCTCTTCTGATCCTTGCCGCTGCCGATCAGTTCCTCGATCTTGATCGTCGCATGGTGCAGATACCGCTTGGCCAGGTCGTTGAGATTGTGATTCCGCTGTCCCGCGTCCAACAGGTAGCTGGCTACCATCGTGTCGAACGCCACGCCGGCCAACTCGACCCCGACGCCGCGGAGCACGATCGCGTCGTACTTCAGGTTCTGCCCGACCTTCTCAATCGTCGAATCTTCCAGCACCGGCCGCAGTGCCTCGATCGTTGCCTGCGGATCCAGATGGGCTTCACCTTGTGGCGCCCTAAGCGGCAAGTACCAGGCGATTTCGTCATTCCAACAAAAAGACAAGCCGACGAGTTCAGCCCAGCGCGGCCAGACGTTGGTGGTTTCCGAATCGATCGAGAACCGCTTCTGCTGCCGCAGTTCGGCAAGGAAGACCTCGAAAGCCTCGGGCGTGTCGACCAACCGGTACTCCGGCTCGATGGCCGGGGGCAACTCGGGCGGCTCACCTTGAAGGATTTCGAGCTTATCGGCCAAGCGGCGGAAACCAAACTCCTGAAACAGCTCCACCGCGGCCGCCCGATCGGAACCGTTGAGCCGCCCGGCGTCCCAGTCGATGGCCACCGGGGCATGGTCGTCGAGCCGTACCAGATCGCGGCTCAGCAGCGCCTGGTCACGGAAGTTGATAAGATTCTCCTTGCGCTTCTTACCCGAAACTTCTCCGGCGTGGGCAAGGACCTCGTCGAGCGTGCCGTATTTATCGAGCAGTTCCCGGGCGAGCTTCGGCCCGATCAGCGGAACGCCCGGCACGTTGTCGGTCGCGTCGCCCACCAGGGCCTGGAAATCGACCACCTGATCGGGGCGGATCCCCCAATCGGCCTGCAAGGCGTCGCGGTCGAAGATCTGGTTCTTGCGGATGTTGTACATTTTCACCCGGTCGGTGATCAGTTGTCGGCAATCCTTGTCGGCGGTGACCAGAAAACACCGCCCGCCCAGTTCGCCGGTCACTCGGGCGACGGTGGCCAGGACATCGTCGGCCTCGTACGACTCGTGCCCGACCGCCGGCACGCCTAACGCGCGGATCACCCGGTGGATCAAGCCGATCTGTGGGACCAGATCCTCGGGCATCGCTTTGCGGTGGACCTTATACTGGTCGTACATCTCGTGCCGGAACGTCTTGCCCGGCAGGTCGAACGCACAGAAGAGGAAGTCGGGCTTCTTCTCCTCGAGCAGGTAGAGCACGTCGCGAGCGAAACCGAAGACGGCGCCGACCGGCTCGCCCCGCGGGCTGCTCAGATCGCCCATCACATGGAAGACCTGATAGATCAGCGAATGGGAATCGACCACCCAGACCGTTTGCCCCTGGAGGCTCTCCGGCGGCGGAGTAGACACTGTGGTGACCGAAGCCGGCTCGGGCGGGGCCGTCTGTTTTGGCGGCGGCGGTGGTGGTACTGGCTCGGGTTCCGGTTCGAACCCAGGCAGCGAGATTTGCCGGGAGATATGTCGGTCACGCTCGACCATCGCTGAACTCCTTTTCGGGACGTCGGCGGTTTTTCGTAGTGCAGGCGGCCCGCCTGCGCGGCAGCACGGCTCCCGTTTTCTACAGCAATCTTACGACGGCTTCAAGCACTCGCGTCGAAAAGCCCCCGGACTGCATCCGGGGGATCCCGCCCATGCAATGGGCGGGCTTTTTGGACGAATTCTCACCGCCTGGGCCTATTGACGGACACCGCCGATTCCGATACGATATAGGTGTGGGTTTCGGGCCTGGAACACCCGAAGCCGTTATCGCCGTCTGGATGCACCGGATCGGGCTTGCCGCCCGATGGATAACCGAAGAGGCGTATCGGCCGCTCGGCTTCAGAGCGTGCCTTGGGCTGCGCCGCTACCCTAAACCAAGGAGCGCAGCCATGACCCGTGAGAATCGGTCTCTGCAAGTGGCCCTGATTATCTTTGCCATGCTCACTCTGCTGCTGGGCGTGACCACCTTCATCTTCTCTCAGAACTACCGTCAGGCCGTTGCCAGAGCGGACGCCGTCCAGGACGAGGTCCTCACGCTACGGAGCACGGCCGCCGAGCGACAGGCGGAAATCGACGAACTGAAACGTCTGATCGGGTTGCCCCATACGGCAACCCTCAACGCCGTCCAGAAGCACTTCGCCCGGGACATGGAAACCCATGCGGCCGAGGTCTCCGAAGAGAGCCGCTGCTATCGCCCGGCACTGGCCCAACTCAGCCGGTCGTTGCGCGATCAAAGGGCCGAATCGGCGCAGCTTCGATCGGAAGTCCTGTATTGGAAGGACCGATACGCCGTCCGCGAGCGGGGCAGCGATGTACAGATCCACGAGTTTGACCGACGGGCTCAAGATGCCGAGGGACAATTGCTTGACGTGCAAACCGAGTCCCGGCAGGAGTACGAGCGAACGGCCCAAGGGCGCGAGGACATGCACCGCCAACTGATCCGAGCCCGAGACGAGTCCCAGCGGATCGCGGCCGATCTGCAGCGGCAGACTACCGAACTGAAAGATGCCCTACAGAAAGCCCAACAGAAGGTGAAGGCGCTCGATACCAGGCTCGATCAACTCAAACCCGACAGCCCCGTGACTCCCGACGGCATCGTTCGGCGGGTCAATTACCGGCTCAAGACGGCCTGGATCGATCTGGGCCGGGCCGACGGGCTGCTGCGACACGTCGGTTTCGACGTCTACGCCGGCGACGGGCCGATGCCGGCTCGCGGCCAGGCCAAGGGCAAGATCGAGGTCAGCCGGGTGATCGACGACCACCTGGCCGAAGCCCGGGTGACCGACGAGGAGCTGAACGCCCCGATCCTGCGTGGGGACTACATCGAATCCCCGCATTGGAGCCGCACGCAACGGTAGCCGGGATTATCCGGGCCGGAGAACAGTGGCCGGCAGCACAGCCTCCCCCCAGAACGAGTGGGCTACCCGGGAAAAAACTCGGCAAAGGTGGCATCC
>JABMRB010000202.1 GCA_013202865.1 Candidatus Nealsoniibacteriota bacterium
GCATTCCTGCCGGGAGAAGAGTGAGGAACCAGAAACACGTAGTTGTCGCTAAAGAAAACAGGTAGTTGTCGTCGAACATTCCGCCGCTGTTTCGTGTTCCTCCGGGAAAAGAAGCGAGTGCAGGAGGCCAGCGGAGCATTTCGCAGAGTGGAACTCCACCCGATGCTAGGAGAAATCATGAAGCACTGGTTGGACAACGGTCATTCAGGTGGCAAGTTCACGCTCTGTATGCCACCCAATATGCCTCGAAGCAGGACGAAGTCCGATACCCCGACGCCCCTCACCCCAGACCGAGCCCGTTACCATTTCAGCAAGACTCTGAGGGGCAGCAAATGGCAAGTCGTCAGGGGCTTCCACACGCTCCGACATAGCTTCATTTCCATCTGTGCCATGAAGGGCACCCTTCAGCCCATCATTGATGCGTGGGTCGGACATGAAACGGAGGAAATGAAGCAGCGGTATAGACATCTGTTTCCAGAGCAGACCAAACAGGCGATGGGGAACATATTCAATATCGAAGACCTATT
This sequence comes from Candidatus Nealsoniibacteriota bacterium, assembly GCA_013202865.1. Lineage (GTDB taxonomy): Bacteria > Planctomycetota > Planctomycetia > Pirellulales > Thermoguttaceae > JABMRB01. The sequence goes on from JABMRB010000202.1 coordinate 528, forward strand.
TGAGCAGGACGGGTAAGCGACCTTCGTTGCGAATCTGTTCAAGTTCGCTTAGCTGGATTCGCCAGTTCTTCCCCAGTTTCTTCACATCCTTGATGCGGCCCTCATTACAAGCTTGGGCAATAGTGCGAGGCATATATTTGTGGCCCAGGAACTCGACCGCCTCCTTGACGGTGTACCACTCCTTTTTCGGGAGTGCCGCCTCATCCTGTCGTCCATTCCGTTCAGCTAGTAGGCCATCAACCTTGGCCGTCAACGCTTTGACACTCACCTCGGTGGCAAGTTGCTGGCGGCCCGGCGGATCAACATCATCTGCAAGCCGCTGGATGTTCCGGCCAATGTCCCGGAATATCTGCGTCCATTCCCACAGAAGCTCGTAGTGGCGGTTGGCATCACCGCTTGACTGGAAGTCGGATTTCATCGGATTCTTCACTCTCGGGCAATACCGACAGCGAAGACCGACTGATTGCTTCCGGGTCTCTCCACCGCACAACACAGAACCCCCGCGGCCGCCAGAGGGCCTGGGGGTTGATGTGGCTGCTTCCGGTGGACCGCAGACCTTGTTGGTAGCCGAAACGGGCTACCGCTTCATTCAGGTCGATCATCGTCTGACCGATTTGCCGTCAACCAGCCGCACTACGCCACACAGAGTGTGGGTCTTGACTGAAAGTGTGCGACTAGCTCCTTTTGATGAAAAACGGCATCCTGAAATCAGGACGGCTCCCGATAGGTTCTTCTTCACGGGAACTGCTGAATGGACTCCCCTGCACCAAGCAGTGAGGATGGCCGGGCCAACGCACCCGATTGGCTTTTCAGACCCGTCTGCCGCAACGGGAGGGGCTTGCTCCATATTTACCGTCACCTAGCCCGCCGGACTGCCTCCTTGGCCCAACGGGTGGCTCAAACCGGCTAGGAGCCCCTTATTGTGTCACCGTTATTGTATACAGAGTCATGGCGGAACGCAAGTGAAAGGGGGAACGCCTGCCCGGCCGGGCCAAATCTGGCTAAATCTAGCCCTCAAAGCCATAGAACCCACCCGGCCGCCAATTCGGATCGGCGGCGTATCAACCCGGCTGGCGGCTGGTCTGGTGTCAAGACTCGCCGGTTCAGGCTGAGTCAACGCCAGCGTCTCCCGGCCGGGGTGGTCTGCGTGGCACTGAGTCCGCTTAGGCTGTCCGGCGTCGTCACATAGCCTACCCGGCTACGCGATCGGCCGGAGAGCCCGGAGTCCTGCAATACGGGGGTTTCTTCGGACAGCGAACTCAGGCGACTTCGGCCATCGTCTTCGTCGCCTCCGCCAAGCGTCGTCGCGTAGGCCGGCGACTCCGCCCAGCAACATCACGATGGTTCCGGGCTCGGGCACGGCAGCGACCGCGGCGGGTTCGGTGAGGGTGTGGTCAACGTTGGCGAAGTTCTGCCGCAACAGATCCCAGTCGTTCAGCCAGACCTTGTCGTCTTCCCAGGGATCGAAGTTGCCGTCCGCATTCCTACAACCACAATCCAGCCAGCAATAGATCCACGGCCTCTGCGGCGGCGTCTTTCTCTGCCAGGCGCTGGGTGGCTGGCTGGTCGAGGTCGGTGAGCCAGGCTAGGTTGGCGAGTGGGGGCTCCTGGGCGGCCTCTGCTCCATCCGACAGATCGAGCAGCGCTAGGGCGTCGAGGAAGCTTGTAACATTGTTGCGGGCTAGGAGCACGTCGATGGCGTTGACAAATGTGTCGCGGTTGTAGTCGTAAGGGAAGTCGATTCCTGCCGGACTGAGGAAGTCGCGGGGGTTGTTCCGAGCCAACAGCAGATCGGCGACTCCGACCTCGGCGTCTGCCGCCGAATCGCCCGACTCGGCCAGGGCGTTGCCGAAATAGAAGAGGTCGTTCATTGATAGGCCGAGGTTTTCGGCCTTAACGGTCGCTTCCAGCCAGGTGTTTCGGATTGGATAGTCTGGCCACGTGATCGTTACGCGGTCGGCACCGTCGGTGCCGGCATTCTCTCGGACAGCAACGCTTGGCTGCACGGTCATGTCTGTCCAAGCAGTGTCGTTGCCGATACGAAACTCGAAGTCTGACGCCGTAGGAATGATCCCATCTGGCAGCCCGGCAATATCCACCATGATACCGCTGATTCCACCGCTGTAGCCCGTGTAGTTGGCGAAGGTCGCTGTTTGACCTGGTAGCAGGGCCGTCTTGTCGTCGGCGATGGCTTCGTCGTCCAGCTCGTTGGCGGCCGGATCGTTGTCGTCGAAAGCACTGTTGTTGTAGAAGATGTGACGGCTGGTGATTTCGGCGTAGACCGTGATCTGGGCGTCAGGCGTCTCGGGAGGCTCTTCGTGGTGGCCGACGTTGTCGATGGCGATGCTGTAGAACCGGTAGGTGTGGCCGGCGTCGCCGGTGTAGGTTGCCGACGTGTCGGGCCAGTCGTCCAGTAGCACGGTGTAGGGGCCGTTGTCTACGGATACGTAGATGGCGTAGGCGGCGATGCCCGATCCGCCCAGTTCATCTTGGCCGTTTAAGACAAGCTCAATGTCGGTTTGGGTCGTGGTTGCGGGCAAGGGAGAGAGGCTACTTTCTGGGATGCCGGCGTCGAGGGTGTTGGAAACCAGCGGGGTGTCGATGGGGTCGTTGTAGTCGAAGACGATGGTCGCCCGGTTCTCGATCACCGTTCCCGACGGCACACCTTCTGCCGGCGATACGAGGTAACTGATGTGGCCGTCACCTCTGCCCGTTTCGTCGTTCGGGTAGAGCAGACCCACCAGCGGGTCCTCGGGGAACCAGCCGGTGGCCGGATCGACGGCGCGGAGCGTAAGGGTCAACTCTCGCGTGCCAAAGTCCACGGCCGCATCGACATCTACCAGGATTTCGGTGCCGGCCGCGTCCATCGACACGGTTGTCTCATAGTGATCAAGCCCTGCGGGGATGAAGATTGTCTGGTTGGCAAAGGCAATCTCGGTGAGTTCCAGCGTAGTCAGATCAAGGTTCTCGTCCAGCACATCGGTAACCACGATCTCCCGGGCCGGAGCGGTGGCGTCTTCCTTGTTCTCGAACCGGATCTGATACGGCACGATCGCCTCGGCCTGGATGTATCCGGCCTCACCGTATCCTGCGGGAGCGATTTTGTCGTTAGGATCGAAGGAGGTAACAACCTCCGACGAACCGCCAAACCCCGGCCCGGGAGGGTCAGGCGGGCCAGGAGGGTCTGGAAGGTCGTCACTATCGCAACATTCTTCTGCTGGATCCCACGGTAGAGCGAACTTGGCGCCGTTGCTGGTACTGTCTGCGGAAACCAGCTTCGGTAACTCCGTCGATGGTTCAAAGGGAGTCGCGGCCATCCACTGATCATTGTTTGTGTCCCAACTGCTGGAGAGGACTGTCAGTACGGGCCCTTCCTTCTTAGTACCGAGATCCTGAGTCCAGAAGACCGTGGTTGCTGCCCCTACGACTGAAACTTCAGCATCCCCAAGGAAGCTGCCGGTTGCCACAACTTGAGAGGCCGACCACTCAGAACCATTCCACATTGCCGAACAGAGAGTCTCAACCTCTTCTGATTCGTTCATCCACGTGGCAACAATCTCTCCATCCACACCGGCCCCCAACACCACATCCGTCTCGGAGCCGGCCAAGTTTGCCAGAAGGATTGGGCTGGACCAACCCTTGTCCGTCCGAACCGAATGCACGAGGTTGTTCTCCTCCATTGCCTGCAGTACTTCGTCTGCAGGACTCCCCAAGCCGACTCCTGAGCTATCGGCCGTTGACCATACGGCCAACGGCTGCCCCAGGGAATCGAAGATCAGTTCCACATCGGAGTTAAACCCCCTACTGTCTGGAATGTCGATAGGATCGCTCCACGTATCGCCGCTGAAGGATGCGACGACAACGCCGTTTCCCAACCAGATGTCAGGGGCCTCCGAGTCGCGCGTCCAAGCCACCAGCGTGTCACCCGCTGCCCCAATGGCCAGCGAGGGCTTGCCGTCATTCCTCAAGCTCTGCGAGGCATTTTGCAGCACGGGATTGTCGCCATAGACGGCATCGGTTCCAAGCAACGGGTCGACAATGACCACCAAATCGTATTCGTCCTTGCTGTTCTCCGGGTATTTCCAGGTCTTGCTCCAACTGACGGAAATCGGGCCTACCGTGCCAGAGGCCGACGCTGTGAATTTAGCACTTGGGTCTATGTCGCCAGTGTACGGATCGTATGCGAAAGCCACTGACCCAACACCACTTAGGTTTCCCTCAGCCTTCAGACTCGTGAAGGGGATCTTGATGCGAGCTTTCCCGTACGCTCCGACACCGACTGTTCCAGAAACGGAGCCACCGGTCGGCCATGACGGAAAGTTCGCCCCCTGCCACTCGAAGTCTCCAGCTATGCCAGCTTGCAGAAGTGCGCCTACTTCGTATTCAACCACTCCCCACTTCCCCGGAGGCCAGAAAGGAATCTCGGCTGTCCCGCTTGCCGCAAATTGCACGGATGCCTTGTCGAAGGCGTATACGCAAGCGGAACGATCTACCGTCCAATGCGCGGTACCGCTCACACTGCCTGTCGCGGAAAGACGTGGGACCTTGAACTCGGCTGAACCTTGGAGACTACCTGAAGGTTCACAGCTCCGCTGAACAGTGAAGCTGCCACCAAGGTTGCCTTCATAGCTACCGCCCAAGAAGGGCACATAGCCAGGGACGGCGAATCTGCCAAAACTCTTGCTAATCGAGATGGTGATTTCATCCTTGCTGACAGGTTGAGCCTTCTCGACCAGTGGCAGTGATACCGCGACTGCACCTTCATATCCGCTCAGCTTTGGCTTTGCTGCATCCGCGAGGAACAACTGATAGTACAAGTCCGTATCATCTTGTATGCTCGAATCCAGCTTCTGCCAGACAGCGACCGTCTCCCCATTCGGGTTGACGGCCAAGGTCAACGCCTGATCGTCCACGCCATCCGCAGTATTCAGCATATTTGGATCGGTCCAGTTTGGCTCGCTTCCACTCGCGAACAAGGGACTGACACTGTAGAACAGGTTCGAATCCTCCACCGAGTAATCGCGCCACGTCGCCATGACACCAGGCGTATCCCCGTTGACCAACCGATCGCTCGCAACGATTTGCGGCTCGAATCCTTGGGCGCCGGGCACTGCACCAGTGGCCGCCCATTGCGCCCCATCATGGTACGCGTGCCAGATTTCCGTGCCGTGCAGCCAAACAATGTGCGGCACACCATTGGCGTCGATTGCCAATGATGGATTCGAGCCAGCAAGAGGAGGCTCCGGCAGTTCGGGCTCTTCGGGGATCGGCTTGGCCTGCAAAATCAGACCCGAGATTTCTGTTTCGGGACCCACGGCGTACTGGGGAATCTTGTCGAAGTAGTATCCCTCCACATGGATGTCATACACCCCTTGTGGCAGCTCTTCGATAGAGAAGTGCCCCCCCGCATCCGTGATCGCAACGCGGAGAACGCTGTTGTCTTCCGTTACCTCCTGTCGGGCAACTACCTCGGCGCCGGCAATCGGCTCACCTGTGTCCGTATTGACCACACGGCCTGAAAGAGCAGAAGCACCGATTCCCCATGCCTGCTCGTACAGTATCTGAAACAGATGCCTGGCATCGTAAACATGATCCTCAAGTTGCGATTGAACGAACACCGCGTCGTTCAGCGCAGCGACATAGTCTCCCCATGTGTCGCCAACACGGTCTTGAAGTCTCGGAAACAAGACAGACCATTGCGCATCGTCGATATCGGGCGACCGAATGATTGCTTCCTGATTCGCCCAATCAATCTCCCGGGTGTCGTCCGCGGTCACTGTGCTGAGTGTGAATGTAACTCGCGGGTAATGGACGTTTCTTGAAAGCCCGATGTAGTAGACGGGAATCCGTCCTGATTCGCCGGGCTGGAGTATCCATGGCGTCGACGTAGAACCGAGCCCCATGACTTGAGCCGTATCGGTGACTCCGGGCACTTCGCCAAAACCGCCTACGGGGATTGCCAATTCCGGGTCCGCGGTGATCCGCGACCCGTGGTCTCCGTGTAGCTTCAACAGCGGCGCCGGCATCGGCAGAGTGCCGGTGTTCTGGTATTCGACCCAGATGGTCTGCCTGATCGGAATGGCAAATCCCACTGAACTTGGCAAGATGAGATTGGTCTCCAGACGCGCGGCCCCACCTTGAAGCACCTCGAAGACGTCCGCCAACTCATCACTTGCCAGTCCCCCGCCTGTGATCTCCTTGGTCAGACGAATATCGTAAACGTCGGCCGGCCAGATTGGCAGGTCCAGACTCACGGTCAAGGTGGAGGCCGAAACGTATTGGACTTCGGTTGGAGCAAAGACGCTCTCGTCCGAGGCGATGAATTCGACCGTCGTGCTCGTATCGAAGCCGGCACCGGTTAGTGTTACCGTGCCTGGCTCTGCATTCCCGAGACTGTCGGGAGTGGCAGCCAAAAGCAGGATTGGCCCCGTTGCGGCCGTCACGTCGTAAGCCGTGTCGGCGTCCATCTGGTCTCCGTAGACCAGCACGTAGTATGTCCCTCCGGATGGATCACCGGGAAAGACTAATACTTGACGTTGGCCGTCTTCGGTCGCATGGTAGTCGTAGTTGAGCCGCGTGGGCACAACGTCAAGACTGACGAAAAGCTCGTTCGAGCCGGTCGCCCCGTGACCGTCCAAGAGAATGCGAAGGTTGTCCTCAGGGGCAACGTCGATCGAGTAATGGTCGGCCCGGTCCTCGGCTGTGAGGCTGCCGCTGGACGAGGTGCCATTGGCGACCAACGGGCGGACATCGAGCGTGAAGGGTCCGGCAGCCGCGAAGTTATTGCCTTCGCCGCCGCCCTCGTCCTCCTGGTAGTAAACGTCGGCTCGGACAATGATGTAGTAATCGCCCGGAAGGGCTCCGGGCAGATATCCGCTACCGGACCCGTCGTAGGGTTCGTTTTCGGGCAGCCCGCCGGAATGTTCTACGGTGGTCAGGAGCGTATCGTTGATGTCCCACTGGTCGTCGGCGGAGAAGTAGACCGCATCGGTCCAGTCACCCAGTAGTTCAGCACCGGAGGCGTTGGCTCCTTGCCAGGAGACCGCTACCTCTTCGCCGGCCCAGAGATCCGTGGGTCCGACGACAATGTTCGATAGTTGCAGATCGACGGGCACCAGATTGAAGGTGGCGTCGTAGACATCCTCGCCCGGCTCGCCGAAGTTGTCGTCGCCGTCCTGGTTCAGTGAGTTGCCGGCCAAGTCGGTTATGTTTGGTCCGATCTCGACGTGATAGATTCCCACCGTGGTGGAGGGTGCAAAGCCGATCTGAAAACGGTTCAGCCCGACTTCCTCCACGCTGTTGACGGCGACCGGCTGGTCATTCGGATCGGTAATCGCCACGTCATCGACCGTGAAAGTCGTCAGGTCGACGGTTTCGCTGAACCACACGTCCATGAACTCGATGGTTCCGGTGATGTCGCCGGCCGGCGAGTGGTTTGTCGCCCGCAGAGGCACGGTGTCGAGAATCAGTGTGAACTCGTAGAAATCCTCCGTCTCGCCCGGTACTCCATCGGCATCTTGATCCAACTCGAAGCCTTCGGCATCCATCAGAGTCGGCAGCACCGTAAAGTGGTAGTAGCCGTTCTCCGTCTGTGCGGGGAAGCCGATACGGTACGTCTTTTCATCCACCGAACTGATGCCGGCGGCGACGATTGGGCCAAGCGGACCTTCGATCAGAATGTTGGCGGCGTTGACAGGGTCCGTGTCGATCGGCCGACTGAATCGCAAAGCATGGTGAGCGAGATCACTGACAACGTTGTCGCTATCGCCTATCCGGAGGAAGGACTTCACGTGCGTATGCGGTCGGTCTTCGGAAAGATGAACCGATCCATCACCAGCACCGGCTCCCCCACCCAACGCCTCAATCGTTCCAAGAAACACGGAAAGGTCTTCCGCGTAGACCGCCACACGACCACCGCCGCCTCCGCCCCAGGCAGAACCGGCACGTGCTCCCGACGCTTCGATCCGTCCATCTCCTTCAAACGTTGTCACTTCCACGTAGATTCCGCCACCGGAACCGCCCGTAATGCCAGAGGGGTAACTGCTACCACTTCCATTGGCCCGCAACTGCCCATCGAGGCTCAGTGTTTCCGCCACAATACGCACCAAGCCGCCACCGCTGCGATCCGCCCCGCCGCTGCCCCAGTCGTCCGGATCGGCATAGTCCCCGTATACCGCGTTCGTCGTGACCTGGTAGCCGCCCCAACCGCCGTAGCTGCCACCACTGATGTCTGTCGCCCCACCTTCGGTCGTGTTGCCCGTCGTGTAGCCCGGCAAGTAACCCTGACCGCTCACATCAATCCGGCTGGTAGTGTCAACCGACACCGTACCCGCCACGTCCAACTCCAACTTGTACATTTGGCTGGTCGTGGACGCCCAACTAGTCAACACCCCTCCATTGACCACCGATACTTCGGGTGCCTCGACGCGACATCCCGTCAGCTTGCCACCGTCAACGGTCACTGGCGATTGAGAGTGCAGTGTTCCCTTAGTCTCAAAACGACCGCCCGAAGTGACGAGCAACGGGGCCGAATCCGAGAACTCCACGCTCTCGGGTATGTACAGCCTGCCGGAGTCGCTGATCGTTACGTCATTCTGGAAAATCACAAGCAGGTCGTCATGTTCCGGCCGGACATAGCTCCCACTACCTCGAATGATCACGGCGTCGGGGATGGTGAACGTCTCGTCTTCCGGCAACCCCAGAGGTGTCGACTTGGGTTCCACGACAGTTCCCGCATCCACGATCAACGTGCCGTGTGGTTCATCCGTGTCCTTCAGGTACACGGTCCCGGCACCGCCATA
>JABMRB010000203.1 GCA_013202865.1 Candidatus Nealsoniibacteriota bacterium
CCCCAGGTCATGTTGTGCGCACCCCGGCTCACGGGGTTGTGCTGGAAGTAAAGGTGCCACACGCCGTCGTGGTAGACCAGGCCGTTCGGGTCATTGGTCCACCCAACGTTCGTTGAAAAGTGGAACTGCGGACGATCTTCGTCCGTATAAAGCGTCTCTTCACCCGGAATGTGGTCCGACTGCCGGATCAGGTCGAAACCCGCTTTGGCAACGCCACGGACGCTCACCGTCGCACGCTTACCCTTGTAGGCGTCGAGAGTGAAGTAAGCATGGAATTGCACCGATTCGCGGTCCGGGGCGATGTCACATTCATAGTATCGAACCCTCTTTCCGTCGACCGCCAGTTCCAATGTGCAGTCCCTGCCACCTTCAAAGCAGCACTGGCCTTTGTCTCGCATTGGAAGGACGAGATACTTCTTGCTGACCGTAAACTCCTTTTTCCAAAGCGGCCCTGCTTCCGACTGCGCTGCCGCACAGGCCTTTGTCGCCTTCACGGGATTGGCCAATGCAACCACAACCAGGGAAAATAGACAGATCGACCTAGAGAGTTTCCTCATCTTTGCACTCTCGCAGTGAAGGGGGTTACTTGGCTGGCGCACGCCGGGACCAACTCAAACGGCACAGGTTTGAGCATAGCAGCGGCCGCGAGGATTGCAAGCAGTACGCACGAAACCATCACTAGAATCGCAGCTTCAGCACGTACGCCTCCCAGTCCTTGTGGAATTTGTCCATGTCCTTGCTGCCGAGCACCGCTTGCAGCGTGTCGTAGCCGCTGGGGTCTTTGCGCTGGTTGGCATGGAACTGGTGATAGAACTTCCGCAGCCGGCCGCACTGCTGGAGATAGTAGCAGAGATACCGGGCCTGGGAGTAGTTGGTGCCGGGGTCCTTGCTGTAGAACTCGTGCGTGGTGGTGGAGCAGAGCGCCTTGAACGAGGGGACCTCCTTCGCCTTGATCGCCTTCTGCAAGCCGGCCAGCCGCCAGTTGGTCCGGCCGACGATCCGCCCGTTGCTTTCGGCGCTCTGTTCGTAGAGCGAGCCGAGGCCTTCGTTGAACCAGGCGGGACACTCGGAGAAGTTAGTATCGACAAAGGGGTGGACGATCTCATGGACCAGCGTGCCGCCGCCGGTGGCAATGTTCATGATCAACGCTTGATCGGTATGCGAGAAGTAGCCGTAGGGTGTGTCCGGGTCGTCGCCGAAAATCTCCTCGGTGTACTTGCGATAGCTCGCCTTGTCCTTGAAAAGCCAAACGTCGATGATCTGCCGCGGGTCTTTGGTGAAGTAGGCTTGCTTGAGCTTGTCGACCGACCACTTCACGGTCCCTACCGCCCGGCGCTTGACCATCGCCGCCGATTCATCGCCGATCACCACGAACGGATGTTGAATCACCACGGTGAATCCCTTGGGTGGGAGCTTCTTCTTCAGCTTCATCATGTGCTGGGCGTAATCGGCAGCGGTGAACGTGGTGGCGGGGGTGCCGCGCTTCAACGTGCCCGGCTCCAGTCGCAATCGGATCAGGTTCGATTGCTTGGCGGTGTGCCGCAACGGCCACAGCTTCTGCAGCATCGAACGTTTCATCCGGCGATAGGCACCGCGGGCTGCGGCCGGCTCGTGGTAGAGGACCTCGTCGGTCTTGGCGTCGTAGCCGAGGATCAGGCGGAAGTGCTCGGTGGTCTCCTCGCTGTCGTCGTAATACATGCAAACGATCGAGGGCACGCCCGCGGCCAGATCGGCGTGCATAGCCTTCCAATGGGCCTCGGTATATTCGGCCTTCTTGGCTACGGGGATCTGATACCAGACCGAGCCCGTCTTGAATCCGATGTTCGAGAGCGCCGCGGCCAGTTCCTTGGTGAAACACCCTCGCGCGGCCAGCGGGTCGAGCCCCGACTGGTCGAAGACGTAGTCCTGATCGACCGCCTGGCCGAGCCTTTGCAGATACATCGCAGCACAGGCCTCGCCACAGAAGTCGGGCTTCTGGCGAACGTGAGGCACGTCCTTGATCCAGAGGGTCTTGTAGGCAGGGGCCTTGGGAGTTGCCGCTGCCTTGGCAGACGCCGGCGCCTTGGCGGCGGGCTGGTTGGCGGTTGGCGGCTCATTCTCCACTGCCCGGCCGCCCGCAGCAGCGATCAGTGCGGCGGCGGTCAAAACGGTCAGCAACGTCAATGCAAGATATCGTTTCATGAGATCGGCCGAGCTTCCTGTAAGGTGTTCCGCAATTCGGGCAACGACACGCCACACGTCGAAAAAGCCCCCGGATTGCATCCGGGGGATCCCACCCATGCAATGGGCGGGCTTTTGGCCGGGCTTCCGGTTCGGCGCATACTTTCTTCGGTACGGACGATCTGCCGTTCTGGTTTGGACGCCTCGGGCAGAGAAAAAGTTTCCTTCTCCGCCGACGACGTGTTATATCTTACCGGGGATCGAGCCCAACTGGGTAGCCGAATGTGTGGGCTAGCGTGACCCCGTTGCCCACGAAGGCCCGTATTTCCCGTTTCCATGGCTTACACTTAACTCGTTCCTTCACAAGGAGTTAGCACAATGAATCGCCGGTTCTCGCTGATCTGCGTGTCTCTTGCCGTTGCCGTCGCAACGCTGGCCGTCCGCGTGCCGGCGGCCGAGCCAGCGGCGTCGAAAACGCCCCAGGCCTGGACCTACGAGGAGGCCGCCGAGCAGTTGCGGTTCAATCCCGAGGACGTCTACCTGCAATACGTCACGTTGCAACTCGGCCGCAACGCCGGCAAGGCCAAGGAGGCCGCCGACCTGATCCAGTCGGTTAACCGCCGCCGCTGGCGGGGCCTGGACCCGAACCGGCAGGTCGACCTGTTCGCCATGTTCACCGGGGCACTTGCCGTGCAGGAGGCCCTCCAGTTAGACACCATGCGGGGCGAGGGCAACGAGTCGCTACGGGTCAACTACGACCCGGCCCGCGACGTCGTTCGCATGGCCGATCTCGAGGGCCCGACCGTCAAAAGCCATCCCTGGGGTAAGATGCTGGCGGCACAAACCATCGCCGGCCGCAAGCCGAAGGTCTCGCCGCTGGCAATGTGCGTGCCCGAGGACCAATACTACGTCGTCTTCGGCTCGCTGACCAAGTTGCTCGAAGGCATCGACGTGGGCGACCTCTGGGGGGTCCACGTGTTGAAACAGGCGACCAAGTCGGCCCGAACGCAGCAGAGCAGCAAGCGAATGAAGACGCAGCTTGCCATCAAGACCAACGCGCTGGTCCGCCCGTTCTACGACATGGTGGTCGACGAAGTGGCGATCACCGGCAGCGACCTCTACTTCCGCGAAGGCAGCGACGTGACGATGCTCTTCGCGATCAAGCAGCCCGAGGTGTTTCGGCTGCGGATGGACGGGTTCCTGGCCGACGCCCAGAAGTGGCGCGACGACGCGGTCCGCTCGACCGGCAAGATCGAGGGCGTCGAGTACGTCCAGGTGGCCACGCCCGACCGCGAGATCCACGTCTTCTCGGCCTATCCCACTGAGAAGCTACACGTGCGTAGCAACTCGAAGGCCGGCTTGGCCCGGGTGCTCCGTGCGATTGCCGGCAAGGGCGACATCGGACGACTCGGCGAAGCGACCGAGTTCAAGTACATCCGCACGCTGATGGTCCGCGGCGACGAACGGGAGGACGGGTTCGTCTACCTGTCCGACGCGTTCATCCGCCGGCTGGTCGGGCCCGAGTTGAAGGTGACCGAGCTGCGGCGGATGCTCTGCTACAATCATCAGCGGATGATCGGCCATGCGACGATGCTCTATCGCACGCAATTCGGCAAGTCGCCCGAGTCGCTCGAACAGCTTGCCGACGCGAAGTGTGCCCCCGGCGTGTTCGGTCGCGAGAAGTTCCGTTGCCCCTGCGGTGGGAAGTACTCGCTATCGGCCGACGGGGCCACGAGTGTCTGCTCGCATCACGGCCGGGCCGACCGGTTGATCCCCTGCCTGGAGATCCCGCTCGAACGGGTGACCGAAGCGGAGGCCAAGGAGTACAGGCAATTTGTCACCGCATACAGCCGCTATTGGCGGCGGTTCTTCGATCCGATCGCCGTCCGCGTGCAGCTCACGCCCGAGCGATACCGGGCCGAGACGATCATCCTGCCGTTGATCGACAACACGATCTACAGCTCGCTGGCGACGGTCCTCGGCGGCGAGCCGGAACCGCTGGACGCCCTGCCGGTGCCCGAGCGGAACATCTTCAGCATGTCGTTGCGTCTTAACAAAGAGGCGTTGCTGGCCCAGAGCAAAATGCTCGACGAGGCTGTCGGCGACCTGACCTACGATCTGGGCCGCGGCAACGTCAAGCCGCCGTCGGGCGAGGCCGTGCGGCAGTTCCTCACCCGGGGGATCGGCAACCAGATCGGCATGCACGTCTACGACGCGTCGCCCTTCTTCGATTTCAACCTGACCGAGTTCCTCGGCGAGATGATGGGCCAGTTCCGCGGCGTCGACCGGCTCGACGACGAGTTGATTCCGATCAGCTTCCTTGTCGCGTCGCTGAACGCCCCGGTCTACATCTCCGTGCCGGTCAAAGACGCCAAGATCGTCGACGGGTTTCTCGACGAGCTCGATACGGTCTTCGCCGAGGTCGCCCGTCGCAATCAGGATAGCTGGTGGTTTGATTTCGATTTCGACTTCTACCGCGTGCCGCTGGCCGATAAGGACCCGCGGATCCGCTGTTTCTGCGTGGAGATCGGGCCGATCAAGTGGCGGCTGTTCTTCGCCCGGATCGGCGACGGGCTCTACATCGCCAGCAAACGGTTCATCCTGGAGGACCTGGCCGCGATCGAGAAGAAGCCGGCCGACACGGGACCGGTTGCCCATGGCATGGTTCGCATTCGGGCCGATCATTGGGAGAAAGTGTTGCCTGCGTTTGAGCTCGGCTGGGCCGAGAGCAGCCGCGTGGCGTGCCTGAACAACCTGGGCCCGCTCAGCTCGATCTCCCGGGCGGTTCGGGCGTCGGGTCAGGGTGCGGTCAGCTCCAAGGAGCTCAACGAGGCGACCGACCGGTTGCACGCGGTCCACTTCTTCTGCCCCGACGGCGGCCGCTACGTGGTCTCGCCCGACGGCAAGGACGTCTCCTGCACCATGCACGGCACAGCCGCCGCCCCACGGCAGCTCGTCGCGCCTGCCAAGGGCAGTGCCATGGACCGGTTGATGAAAGATTTCTCGGGTCTAACCGCCCAGTTGATCTTCCTAGAAGACGGTTTGCACGCCGTGGTAACCGTCGACCGCAAGTAACTCCGCCGCTTGCGGCTTCGCATGGCGACTGTGGCGCCCTCAGCACGAGGGCGTCGCAGTTCACTGCCCCCCCCCGGTGTATTCACCGGGGGCTAA
>JABMRB010000204.1 GCA_013202865.1 Candidatus Nealsoniibacteriota bacterium
GATAGTGGATAGTGGATAGTGGATAGTGGGGAGTGGGGAGTGGAGAGAGATTTCAACGCCCCCGCACCGCGTTGCGGGGGGTAGTCCGCCGCCGCCCCAAACCGTGGAGCTTCACGCCGTTTCTGGTAGAAACGTGGGCACGCTGACACCGTGGATTGGCGGACGTGGGCCGCGGGTTTGTAGCGGGCCGATGTCGCAGTTCTGCGCGCCCCAGGTGTACATCGACGCAGAGATCATCTGGGCCAACTCCGTTCGGTCGGTCGCTTGCATGGGGCGAAGGCGGATCTTGCTCATCAGGGTTTTCTCCGGCGACTCGCTGCGTCTGGCGCTTCGTCCCGCCGGGAAATGTGGGTTGCGACGGCGATGGCAACCATCCCGCCGACGAGCATGCCGATCCATGCGCCCAGGACTTCCCACGGTTGCTGCGGGGGTGGCTCAAACGGCCGCGGGTCGCCCGTCAGCAGTAGGACAACGCAGAAACCGGCAAACGTACCGATCAGCCCGTAGATCGGCCCAAGCACCATGAAAGCCACACCGAACCGCAGGCTCAGCCGCGTCTTCGGGCAGCTTTCGGTCGTTTGCGGCGATCGGTAGGGGTTTTCTTCCATATTGCAGGGGTCTTTCGTTTCAGGCCTATTCTACCGCGACCCCAAGTATCCGCCAGTGACAGGGGATGTCCTGCAATAGGCACGCAGCCCCAAGTCCCAACCCCCCAAGTTGAACGCGCGTGCGGTGTAAGATATACTGTGGCATCGGACACACTTCACGAAAATGAGGATAGAGAAATGCAGAGACCGCTAACGATCTGTCTTGCTTGGTGCATGCTGGCTAGTGCTGCCGTGGCCGCCGACGCGAAGAAAAACGACGCACCGGCCAAGACCCATCCCGATACAACCGGTTGGAAAAGCCTGTTCGCCGAAGATCTCTCCAACGCAGAGAAACCCAAGGGCGTTTGGACCGTCTCCGACGGCGTGCTCACCGCAAGCCAGGACCGGGAGATCTGGACGACCAAAGACTACGACAATTTCGTCCTCGACCTGGAGTTCAAGACGGCCGACGGCACCAACAGCGGCGTGATCGTTTACTGCACCGATACCGGGGCGTGGATCCCCAACTCGATCGAAATCCAGATCGCCGACGACTTCTCGTCGAAATGGTCCAAGGCGCCGAAAACATGGCAATGCGCCGCGATGTTCGGGCGGCTGGCCGCATCGAAAAGTGCGGTCAAGAAGCCGGGCCAGTGGAACCGGTTCACGATCACGTGCGTCGACCGTCAGATCGACGTCGTGCTCAACGGCCAACACGTCACCTCGATGGACATGAGCCTGTGGACCTCGGGCACGACCAACCCGGACGGCTCGAAGATCCCGCCCTGGCTGAACAAAGCCCTGTCGGAGCACCCGACCCAAGGCAAGATCGGCCTGCAAGGCAAACACGCCGGCGCCCCGATCTGGTTCCGCAACGTGAAGATCAAGGAACTGAAGTAAGACGCGTGTCGGCCATCGAAAGCCCCGGCAGACGGACCACGCGATCGTTCTTCGATCGCTGCAATACAAGCTCTTCGATTCGCGTCACGACGCTCCCGACTCGCTGCTGTGGAGTGATTTGGGTGTGACGCAGGGAGAACCGGCGCGCGGCCGCAACATACTCCTTGCGGGTCACGAGGGCTTCTAGTTTCTCGGCGATCCGTTTTGGCTGCGCCAACGGGGCGTACAATCCGGCGCCGAGCCGACTCACGGCCAAAGCGGTCATCGTCTGTTCCAGACAGATCGGCAACTGCAAGATCGGTTTGCCCGCCAGCAACATCGATACCGTGATTCCGTGGCCCCCGTTGAGAATCGCCAGATCGCATTGCTCGGCGACCTGTTGCATATTCAGGCGTTCGTCTTCGAAACGAAGCGTCGGGCCCCGGAAGCGGTTTTGCAGATCGCTGCCGATTCCGTCTCCGCGGACGAGCACGGGCCACGGCAGTTTGTTCAACGCGGCCAGCAGTCGCGGCAGACCGGGAAACGGCTTGAGATAGGCGAAGATCCTGCGGCCTTTTCCGCGGGGCCAAATGGGGGACTTCCCACCCACATTGGGCCAGGCCCCCCAGTACCGCGCAGCGGTTCTGTCCGGATAGTGGTCCAACTCTTCGTAGGTCGCCAGGAAATTCTCGTCAACCTCTGCGTACAATTGCGAGAGCTGCCCGAGTCTCGCTTCGCCCCGTCGGTCGAGGACACGGTTGACGACATCCAGCACCCGATCCTCTTCCCGGCGTAATTGCTGCCGGTCGTGAGGTTCCCAGGGGCGGAGGTCCGGCATGGGATCCTGGTCCGGAGGAGCACAGAACCCGGTGCCGATCAGTGCCCGTTTTGCCTCGTAGCCTCGCGCCGCCAGCAGGGCGGTCGGGCTGTGGTCGAAGAGGATCAAGTCCGGCCGAACGAAGTCGTATAGGGTGCGCCACGCCCCGGTCATGGTGTGCAGTTCGCAGGCGTCGGCGAAGCCGCTGTTGTGGAGGATGTGTGGAAACGTGCGTGGCCGTTCGATACGGTCGGCCACCTTGCGCGTCTTGATCGGCGCCTGCAGAAACGTCAGATCCAGACCGTCGAAGACCCTCTCGGCCTGCGACAAGTCCCTCAACGCAGCGAAGACGTGGTGCCCTGCCGCAGTGAGACGTTTAACCACCGGGCGCATCGGCACCAAGTGGCCTAGCCCGCCGCCAAGTTCCCAGGTTAGTAGTATCGTCGCCATGGAGTTACAACTGCTACTTGGATGGCCGGCAATTCACAGAGTTGTCACCGCGGCAGTCGTCGGGCCCGCCGATCAGACGACAATCCAATCCCAAGCCAAGTTCGACAACGCGTGCTGGTCGTCCTCGGTTTGGGCCGTGGCCGAACCGTTTTGGAGATCGGGGAATTCACGGGTCAACGAGAACGTGCCGTCTTGCTGAACCACGGCGGTGAATTCGTATGCGGCCAAGATTCCGCCGAGATCGACGACCATACCTGCCACATCGTCGTCCACGTCGGTAACTGTCCCGCTGAAGGTCCAGTATGTGCCGAGTCCTGCAATGCCGTAGAAGTCGGTAATCACCGGTGGATCGTTGACGGCCGCCACGTCGACAAAGAAGGAGGTCTCCACCCAAAGGCCGTCGAGATCGGTTGCCCGGACGGTCAGTTCCGCTTCCCCGAAAGCGTCCTGCGCGAAATCGAGCGTTAGCCCGCCGTACCCGCCGTACGAGTCGATCTCGGTGGAATCGAACAGGGCGGAGTTCGAGTTCCCAACGATTGCGTAGTACATATCCGCATCGGCGTCCTCGACGTCCTCGAAGGCGTCGTGGAGCGAGATGATCTCATCGACGGCGTCTTCGTCAACGTGGACGTTGGCGATACCGGAGGTCGTAGGCGCATGGCTGGACTTGGCCACGTTCACATCGAAGGTTGCCTCCACGGACATCCCGTCGGTGTCGGTCGCCCGGACCGTGATCTCTGCCCCGCCGTAGGCGTCTGCGGCGAAATCGAGTGTCAGCCCGCCGTAGCCGCCGTACGAGTCGATCTCGGTGGAATCGAACAGGGTGGGGTTCGAGTTCCCGACGACTTGGTAGTACATATCCGTATCGGCGTCCTCGGCGTCCTCGAAGGCGTCGTGCAACGAGATGATCTCGTTGGCGGCGTCTTCGTATACGTTGACGTCGGCGATACCGGAGGTGGTAGGCGGGGTCGCCGCACTGAGCAACCACCTGGCTTCCAGCCGTTCCAGGCCCAGGGGTCTTCCGGAGCCGAACGGGTGTCTTTGGGTCTGCATGGAACGTCGTATCATGATGGCACCTCGATTGTTGCTAATCTGGCGGCGTTGGAGGCGCGAGGGTTGATCCCCGGCAGCCCGTCTCCGACATCCCACAGAAATCCCATTACGGCTACATGCCCGCCACACAACTAATTGAGATTCGTCGTCCGAAGCGCGCATCGCATCTGTCGGACGGGCCCGGCTGCGGGCCGCAGAGTCGTCGAATCGTGCTCGGCCGCGGGGGCGTTGTCGGGTCGCCAACAGAGTGCATGTTGCGTGCCGCAGGGACCGCGAAGGCGGAGTTGCCGGGTGGCCGGGGGACGGAAGTGCAACGTCCGTCAAGAGATAGGGCTGCCGGCGTGACCGAGGCGGCAGCCGGGCTGCCGCCTCGGTTGATGTGGCGTGTTGGCAACATCGGCGGTGCAGCCGTTGCGTCAGGGCTCACCCCCAGACAGGGCTGCCCGGTTCAGAAAGGTTTGACGAGCAGGTCCGTCTCGACCGAAGATGGCGTTACGCCGGTCTCATGGAGCAATTCGCTCCATTGCCGCGTTTCTACCACAGATGCGAACACCGGATCGGATCGGATCCGCTTCACGTCGAGACCCAGCGCGACCGCCCTCTTGAGGGACTCCAAGGCCGGACCGACCAGACTGGCGTCTTCTTGTGAACCCAGCGCGTAGATCGCGGCCACGTCCAGATACAGGTCGGCCGACCCGGGCCCGGTGGCAACGGCCCGCTTTGCATGGACGAACGCCGACTGCGGGATCGGCTCGCCCCGCCGGGCCCGCCGAACGAAAACGACCACGAGATTGTGATGCGCCGCCTGCAGATTTGCGTCGATGCCGACCGCCTCATTCAGGCACTCCTCAGCGTCCTCCAACCGGTTCAACTGGGCGTGGCTAAACGCCGTATTGTTCAGCAGTGATGCGGACCGTACCCCGCCCTCCTGGGCGAGCCGGTAACAGTCGATCGCATCCGCGTGATGCCGCAACTTGCTCAGGCAATAGCCCTTGAGGGCAAACACTTCCGGGGTCGGCGAACGTTCAGACAGCGTCTGGAGATCTTCGAACGCCATGCGGAAGTCCTTCTGGCCGAGGTGCGCACGCGCGCGAGCAAGAAGAGCCTCGTCGTTATCAGGATCGATTTGAATCGTTTCGTGGAAGCAGTCCACCGCGAGCGCGTACTTACTCTCTTCAAGATACTCGATTCCGCGTTTGTATTGCCGCACGCTGTACGGATCTCGCAAGGCCAGATAGCTCGCCGCGGCCAGGATCGCGACCGCGGCCACCACGCCGAACAGCGACACGCGGCGGGGATGGTTGCGAGCCCAGCGCCGTGCCCGTGCCACCGGCCTGAGCTGTCGGCGAAACAGAGCGGCCAAACCGGCAGCCGTTTCCGGGCGGCCCTCCGGATCGAAGGCCAGACAGTGGTCGATCACCGCGGCCAGGCGCTGGTCGACGCGCGGGTTGTGATCGCGGATCGGCCGGGGGCCTTGTTCTTGCCGTCGAAGCAAGTTTTCTGCAACCTCCTCCACGCTGTCGCCCCAGGGAACCTCCCCGAACGGAAGCGACCCGGCCAGAAGCTCGTACAGAATCACGCCCAGCGAGAACAGGTCGGATCGCGGATCGACGGGCCGGTGTTGCTCGAGCGTGTGCAGCACGATGGTTTGAAGCTGCTCGGGGGCCATGTAAGGCAGCGTGCCGCCAATCCTGACCGCGCTGACGCACTGGTCGGCGGAGAGGTTGAAGTCCAGCAGCAGCGGCCGGCCCTCGGCAGAGAGTAGTACGTTGGACGGTTTCAGATCGCGATGACAAATACCCCGCGAATGCGTGTACGCCAGGGCGTCGGCCAGTTGGATCGCCACGTGAACGATCCCGTCAACGTAGGACCCTCTGCCCAGAAGACGATCGGTGGATGCCGGCTCGTGTGAGTCGGGAACATCGCCAAGGTCCCGGACGACGTCCAGAACCGAGCGGGCACGATGCGGAGGACGCGAGTCGACAAACACCCGATCGACTACGTCGCGCAGCGTTGCACGTCCCAGATACGGCATGCAAACGGCCGTCAGCCCCGTGGCTGGGTCCTCCTGGACGGAATACACCGGCACGATGTTCGGATGCTGCAATTTCCCCAGCATCTCGGCCTCTTCGCCGCCGTGAGGGGCAACCTTCAACGCAACCAGCCGGTCACCCAAAGCCGGCTCGGAAGCCAGAAAGACGTGTCCGAACGTACCACGTCCAAGTTCGCCGATGAGCGAGAATCCGAGGAAGGATTGGCCCGGCTCGGGCCATTGGACGCGCTCTCGAAGAGTGCGGAAATCGGGGTCCCCGTCCAGCAAGTCGTGGACTTCAATCAGAAGGTAGAGCGATGACTCCAGACTTGGAAATCTCCGCGAAAACCCCCCGGCGTCGAGAGATTCTCCGGCATCAAGCCGATAGCGATACTCGTCGTGTGCCAGATCGAGAACGATCGATCTGTGCCTCATCAATTCCGGATGCTCCTCCAGAACGGCAGCCATGTCGGGACGTGCTCCGCGACGCCATCGCTGCCGAATCTCGGACGCAACCCGATCGGCCAACTGCATTTCGTCGCCGACGGCTTGAACCGTCGATGAGAGTCCGGACTTCCCCTCTCGATACGTCATTCAAACCTCTCACGAAACAGTCGCTTGAGAAAACGGCGAACGGTGCTCTGGGCGAGGTGCAGCGTATCGGCGATCTCTTGATGCGTGCGTCCCTGGAGCCGTAGCTCAATGATCCGGCGATAATGCTCCGGCTGGTCGCGGAGCATGGAATCCCAAAGCTCGCGCGCGATGGCAACGTCGGCAGGCGTCGGTTGCGACCCGGCAATCTCCCTTGCTGCCCCGGCCGGGCCGGACGCGTCGAGCGGTCGTTCTCGATTGAGGTTGTACTTATCGGTCATCAGGCGGCGACGGGCTTCCATGCCGACCTTGTTGCGAGCCATCGTCGCCAGGAACGCGGCCAGTTCGCCGGGGCGTTCGAAGCGGGCAAGGTTGTCGCGGCCACGGAAGAACGAGGACCAGACGAGTTGCACAAAATCGAGCGAATCGAACTTCGGACGGAGTTTGCTGTGCAGTGCCCGGCGGACTGCCCGGTGGATCGCTCCCCCGTAGCGCTCGACCAATTCCCAGGCGGCTTCCTCCGATCCTTCGCCAACCCGACGCAGAAGGTCTCGGAAATCGTCGCTTTCCCGGTCCAGATCAGATTCTTCGGAAGCTTGGGCACTCACGGCAAACGATTTTCCCTTTTTCTTGGAATTGTCTGCCCGCTTTCGCCTCCCAATCGCAATTATACCAGAAGCGGGAGGACAGCGTTCAGACGCGGGCTGCTCCGTTTTGGCGGATCCAGCGCGCCTATTTGGGCAGCGGCTAGTCTCGATGAGAAAGCGGCTAGCCACGGAGGGCCCGGATGGCGACCTGGGTAGGATCGGGTGGAGCGCCCGATCGGGCTGCCAGCCGGGTTCCTCTTATTGTACCATCGCTAAGCCAGCCAGCACAGGACGCTCTTAGGTGGCGGGAGCTTCCCTGCTGGCGAAGGGGTTACCTCGGACTGCTCGACAACAACACCGTTGATCACCGCTGTATCCGCCTCGTTGCCCGTATGAACGATTCCCTTCAAACATTGCAAAAACCTCGGCTGTTGATTGTAGGCCACTTCGGCTTCGATCACGATCGGCTATTCTCGTCTTTTCAGGCGTCCGGCGAGATGGAATTGAGAACGGTCGAAGCCGGCTTGGCGGTGCGCATGGCCGAACTGTTCGTCCCTGATGCCGTGCTAGTGAACGTCAACTTGCCGGGCATGTACGCGTTCGCCGCAGCACGGTCGATCCTTGCGCTCCCTTATAAAACCGGCTCTTCCGGAGAATCTGTGGGTGAATTGAGGGCAGTTTGAGGGATTGGAGTTCAGGTTTTCTGAGGAGAGGGAGGACAAAAAGAATGAGAATGGATGTGGAGAAGAATAGGCCCC
>JABMRB010000205.1 GCA_013202865.1 Candidatus Nealsoniibacteriota bacterium
CGCAATTGGCCCCAGTCGCTGAGCCAGACCTTGTCGTCGACCCATGGATCGAAGTTGCCGTCGGTCCAAGCCATCCCACTGCCGGTGCGGCTGAAGTTGGCATCCAGCACGTCGAAATCGGACTGCCAGACCATCTTGTCACCGTCGGCGTCACCGCCGATGGCGACGAACACATCGAGATCGACGCGAACGGTGATGTTCCCGAAGGGGTTCAGGTAGTCGACGTCCCTCAGGAAGGCGCCCTGGCCGATGTGCGGGGCCGGGTCACCGCGAGCCGCGAGTGCCGGGTTGACGGTGTCGAACTGGTGGCCCTGCATCACGGGCCATCCCCCCCCGGTGTCGAGAAAGCCGATGGCCCCGCCGACCGAATTGTCGACGATCGTTTGCGGGGTGTCGGCCCAGAACGTGTTGCTTTTGCGATCGTTTGCACTACTAACCTTCAACTCCCCGCCAAGCAGCAGTGAGCTGGAATCGGTGGCGAGGACGATCTTGTCGGCCTCGATCACCGCCCCGCTACCCAGACTCACCCGGGCGTGGTAGGTTGCACCTGAGCCAAACACGAGTTCGCCATCGCCGATGGTCAACGTGCCGACGCCATCGCCGGTCATGGACAACGAGTTTTCAACGGTGATGAAACCTTCGATCGTGGTCCCGTCGGCGACGGTGAGGTTGCCGATCGTTGCGCTGGGCACACCACCGCCCAGTTTCAGAGTGGTACCCGGGGCCATTGTCACGTTGTCCATCGCGATGTCGGCGAATTCGGGCGAAAACAGGGCGATTTCCGAGAGTTGGGTCGAGCTCGCGTCGCCGACCCGCTCCTCGATGAAGAACCGGTAGTGCTCGTATTCGGCCGTGTTGGCAAACGAGAACGATCGGGTTTCAGACCGGGTACCGAAGTTCTCGTCGGTCCGGGTGTCCAAAACGCTCCAAGTAGTGCCGTTGTTGGAGCCTTCCAGCCGCCAGTTCTTAGGGTCTCTTGCGGGTACGTCATTGCCGGACGTAACTTCGTACTCGTTGATGACATGCTGGTTTCCGCCGGGGAACTGGTAGGCGATCCAGGTGTCGAACTCGACCGGATTGGTGAAGCTGAGCCACTTCGTATTGATGTTGTTGTCGAATGCCATCTCCTTCTGCTCGCTGCCAGGTGAAGGGTCGTATTCTGTTCCGGTCGGTTCGTTGGCGGTGATGATGCCGCTTCCCGGCTCGGTTCGCTCGATACGGCCGCTGCCGCCGGTGACCGTCAGCGTGCCGCTGAGCACTTCCAGGTCGGCGGAGTCGGCCAGATTGGCACCGATGGCCGCGAAGGAACCCGCTGCGCCGGCGCTGTAGGTGAGACCGCCCAGTTGCAGGTCGCCGCTGACGATCAGTCGATTACCGCCCGTGTCGATCGCTGCGCCCCGGGGGGACGTCAGACCGGCCAGGGCCAGGTCGGCGGCCATCGTCAAGCCGCCGCCTTGCAGGTCGACGGTCGTGTTCTCCATACCGGCGGTCGGCCCGGCGAGGACCAGACTGCCCGGGCCGCTCTTGACGAAATCTGCCGTCGCGCCGCCTTCGAGCGCGTCGACGGTCACGTCCATATCGGCATTGAGGCCGACGGCGGTGGCGCCCGGGGCCGGGGCAAGCGTCATCGAGGCGAAATTCATTCCGTCCGATGCGCCGCGGAGCGAAAGGACACCTTCTTGCAGCGTCAGCGGACCGAACTGGGCCGTCGCAATGGTCTCGGCGTGAAGCGTGGAACTCTCGGTCACAATCACCGACGTGTCGGGCATGTTCACCGGGGCGATGCCCGGAGAGATGTCGCTGTAGGTTCCGTCCAGGGCGTACTTATCCTGCAAGTAGAGCCCGACCTGGCCTCGCTCGTTGTCGGCCAGGACACGGTCGAAGATGAGGATCTCGGCAAAGTCGTTCCTGCCGGCGTCGTTCACCGCCGGATCGGGATCCAGGCGGCGTCCGATCAAATAGCGCGTCGGGTCGAGCGTGTCGCCGTTGATCGCGTCCTCGCCGAACAGCGATCCGTCGAAGTATCCCGTGGCTTTGGCGTCGGTGCCGTCGATCACCGCTTCCAGGATGTGGAAATCGGTCATTCCCGGGTCGGGAGAATCCAACTGAAGCGAGTTTGCGAAGTTGAAAAAGCGGATCGCCGACGGCTGGATTTCCACGGACAGGTTGCCCGTGTCGATGTAGTCGGCTTGCCCCGGCTTGTTCTGGGCAAAAAAGCCATGGGCGAGCCGCGTGTCGACTCGCCGGGCGACGAAGAACATCGTCACGTCTCTGGAATTGAGGTCCCAGGAACTGTCGTTCTGCAAGTAGTCGTCGATGCCGTCGAAGCTGACGTAGGGGTTGCCGTCGAGAACGCCGGACACGACCCGGTAGGCGGGCCGCTCGGCGGCGATTCCGCCAAAGGTTGCATCATGGCCCTGGCCGGAGTCGTCGGCCCACGTCCCAACCGGCGCACCGTTGGCCAGTGCGAGCGAATCGGCTTTCAGATGGAGTTTCAAACCGCTGCCGGGAACGCCGGGGGTGACCGTCCCCGGTTCCCCGCCGACGATTAGCGTGCCGCCGGTCAATCGTACGGTTTGTGCATTGCCCAGCGGATCGGCCCCGACCGAGCGGAGCGTGCCCTCGGCCACCTCGATAGTCGATTCGGAAACCAGCGAGACGCCGCCGGTCGGCCCACCGAGTTCCAGACTTCCGCCACCGGTCTTGATCAACGTGGCGGGCGCGCCGCGGTCGGTCAACTGGCCAACCGACATGCTGCCGCCGCCGACGCCGAGCGTGGCAGACGGGCCGATCGACAGTTGGTCAATCGAGCCACCTTCACCGGCCGTCAGTGTGGCGCCGCTTTGCAACGTGATTGCGGCAGCGTCGATCCGCGTCGAAATCGCCAAGGTGTTGTTTTGGCCGACGGTGACCGCCCCGGCCTCGACCTCCAGCGAATTGGCCGAACGATTTGCCGCCACGGTAACCGTCTGGCCCGCAGAATTGACCACTGCGCCGATCGTGTAGGTGGCGTCGTCGACGGGGAAGTCGGGCGGCGTGTTGCCGATCCACTTGGATTGGCCCCACAGGCCGGATCCGCTCCCGTCCCAAGTGAGAGATTCGATCGTATGAGCCGAGAAAACGAAATTGGTGATCGTCTGCTCGGCAGTGTCGCCCCCGGTGCCGGCGCCGAAACCCACCCAGGCGGTCGGTTGGCCACCGACCAGGGCCTGCACGTCGATACCGGGATAGGTCGTGCTGAAGGTGTTTGCGGTTCCTCGTTCGGCCATGGCCAGTTCCAGGTCGCTGCCGTCGTAGTCGAGAGTGACCGCGATCGTGTTCCCGCTTCGCAGATTGACGGAGCCCGTCGATCCGCTGGGGCCCACGGCGCCGTTCATTCCGATGGCGACGTTGCTGGTCAGATAGATGTTCAACAGCAGGGCCGCGCTGTCGTTGATGTCGTCGCCGCCGTCGACGCCGGAGTATCCGCGATTGCCGCCGCTGTTGCCCAGGGCATTGAGGCCCCTGACGTCGTTCTGGACGATAAAGGCAATTCCGTCCGCCCCGTTGGTGCTAACATCTCGATAGTCGAAAGTGGCCGTGAAGGTGCTGATGTTCTGTTTCTCGTTGTAGAACAACGACGTGGCCTGACCGCCCAAGGCCGTCGTCATGGTCACGGTGTCGCCGACGATGCGGGGCAGCCCGGCCGCATTGTCCTGATTCAGCGTGAATCCAACCGGATCGTTGAACCCGACGATATCGGCCCGTGCAGCGGTTGCCGTCGCCAGCATCGCGCCAATCAGGGCACAATAGCAAGCAGTTGTCGCCCCCAGTCTTTTGGATTGCTGTTGCGGGATACGCAAGACGACCGAAAATACTGTCAACCGAATCATCGTAGCTCCTCCCAATCAATTGAAGTAAAACGGATATTCTTCGCCCGTGGAAAAATTGCGATGGTCACCGACACCCGATGCGGGAGTCGATATGCAGCATCCCGGGAGAATCGCCATCACCAACGATGGCCGGTTCGGGATGTGCTAGAACGCTGCCTCCGTCTCGAAATACATTCTCGAAATACAGAAACCCGGTAGGTGCCTCAGTAGCAAATTGGGAACTTGTTCACGCCCGGCTATCATACCAGTTTGAGGCCCGCGTGTCAAACAATCGCGGAAGACGCGACCTACAAGGAGAAAACCGACCCCAAACCCCCCGTTAGAGATGGGGCTTGGGCTCGGTTCATCGGGTTTTCGACCGGTTTCGGCGCCTAGGCCGCGCGGCGACGCCGGCCCAGCAGAGCCAATCCGGCCAGGGCGCCCAGCAGCATCGCGATCGTGCCCGGCTCGGGAACGGCCGCGGCGGCGCCTTCCGTGTAGCTCGCGTTGCCGAAATTGGCTCGCAGCGCGGCCCAGTCGCTTAGCCAGACCTTGTCGTCGAGCCAGGGGTCGAAGTTGCCGTTGGTCCAGCCCTTGCCGGTGCCCGTGTTGCCGAAGTTCGCCCGCAAGGCGGCCCAGTCGCTCAGCCAGACTTTCCCGTCTCCGTCGGCGTCACCGCCCAGGGCAACGAACAGTTCGAGATCGACGCTCGACGTCGTGACCTGAACGTCCCTCAAGAAGGCACCTTGGCCGACGTGCGAGGTCTCATCCGCAGCCGGCCCCGGCAGGATCATGTCGAACCCCGTCCCCGAGACGGCGTCCGCCGGGCCGCTGACGATCGTCCGCAAGACGCTGGCACTCCAGGAAGCGGCGTCGGCACGACCGGCGTTGGTAACCGCGAGCATTCCGCCAAGCTGCAACGAGCCGCCCTCGGAGATTTCGATCAGGTCGGCACCGGGTGCAGTGTCGGCCAGACTTACCTGGGCATGGTATATCGAGAGATCGGCCACCAACGTCATGTCACCGCTGCCGACCGTCAGCGTGCCAATGCCGTTCGGTTCGCTACCCGGCGACACCACACCTTCACTTGTGATCGTCTCCGCCTCGACCGTTCCGTTACCGGTCAACTTGCCGCCGACCGCGACGGTCAGGGCGTCGGATACGGTCACCTTGCCGCCGCTACGAAGATTGAGCTGCCCGTCGACGGTCGCCGAGTAGGCGGTGAGCATCCCGGCAACGTCCAGTCTGCCGCTACCGCCGACGGCCACGTTCGTGCCGACTGCCAGCGTGTTGCCTGCGTCAACGTCCACGCCGCCCTCGCCGGTGATCGACAACGTGTAGGCCTCCGCGTCGGCACCGACAGAGACCGTATCGGCCGGCACCGTCACGTGGGACGCATTGCCGGGAACCTGCCCGGGCGTGCCACCGGTCCAATGGGCGGAGGGGCTCCACGAGCCGTCGCCGGAGCCGTCCCAGATCAACGTCGACATCGTTGCCAGCGAGATGCCCGTGACCACCACGTTGTCCCACATCACGTGTTCGTTGTTCGAGTTGTTGTCGACGTCAACGACCACCTTAATGCTGGCCACGTCGTCGGGAATCAGGCCCACGGGCGAGCCGAACGTGGTGAACGAGCCGTTTTGGCCGTTGTCGAGCGCCGTGATCTCGCCGTCCTCGATCTCCAACCAGAACAACTCGTTCTCCGGGAGGAAGTTCACGCCGTCATAGCTGGCGATAACGCTCAGGTCAACGTCGTCCTCCGACTCGAATCCGCTGCTGGTGTCCCAACTTCGCACGTCGACGGCCACTTGCACGCCGGCGAAATCCCGTACGTCAATCGGCTCGCTAGTAACGACCGCGTCGGCGTTGTTGACGTGGAACTGCCGGAGGTTGTTCGCATCGTCCGGATCGGTGAACGTGTCGTCGACCGCGGCGGCGCCGTTGACCGCGGCGGCGCCGTTGACCCCGGCGGCAACCAGCTTCCACTCCAACTCGACGTCGCCGCCTGTCCGCGCAAACGACGTGGCGCCCGGGGCAGCCTCTTCCAGGTGCGTGGAGATTGTAGGCGTCACGGCACCGTACGGGGGATAGACGGTCCGCGTGAACTGGCCGGCAGCCTGCACGATGCCGGCGGCCGCCACGTTCACCGTGACGCCACCCTCGTTGTAGACCTCGTCGTCGAAGTCGACCGGCAGGTTTATCGTCACGCCATAGGTGGCCGTGCTGCCGACTACGTCTAAGAGATCGACGTCGAGCTTGCCCGTCAACTCGGTGGTGGCTTCGATCGGCGCCGTGGTCAGGTCGAACGTCATCGGCTCGAACAGCGTGCCAACGGTTCCGGTCCCGGCGGCGTGGAATTGACCGGCGTCGAGAAGGACCTGGTGCTCAGCCGTATTGAACTCCCTGCCGCTCACGCTCCCAGGCGGGCTCGGCGTGTCGAGCGTTCCGCCGATGCCGGTCCCGCTGGCGTTGATCTTGCCGAGGGGAAAGTAGTTCAGCGAGAACGCCATGTCGCTGAGGTTGATCCTCCCACCGGTGAACTCCAGTTGGTCGACCGACGTGACGGCGTGCGTCACCGGGTCGAACTCGATACCCAGGTCGGCCAGGACGTTGCCGGTCACGTTGGCCGTGTCGGAATCGTCCCTCGCGACACCACTCGCCTCGGCGCTGACGGTAACCGTGAACGAGTTGATCGGCGCCGCCGGCGGCGTCAGCGTCAAATCGACGTCCACGGTGACCAGGTCACCCAACGTTGCCGGGGTGACGGTTGACAACAAGGTCGCAATCCAGACGACCATCAGCGTCCAAGAAAAGATCCCATTGGTACGTTTCATGAGGAGTCTCCTTCTAAGTAGAAATGGCGTGCCGTTAAGGGGTACCGCCGGAAGGGACCGCGAAAGTGGGAATCACCCACTACGTTCACCATGTGCGATTATAACCATTGTGACGACACAATGCACGCAAAGAATGCAAAAAACGTCCCCCCCGGACGGCGTCGCGTCGCAGAGGCCCCTTGCCGGGCCACAGGCTGCGTAGCCGGATTCGCAAGAATTCGGTCAGGGGCTGCCCCCGTCCGGCCCGGACACGATACGCCCGTCGGACGTAACCCGTTGTGTGGCAGTTGGTTGCGGCGACCCATGGAGAAGATCCTCCGGGCAGTGTAGCCGGATTCGCAAGGATTCGGTCTTTCGCGTCACGGCTGAATTCTTGCGAATCCAGCTACGAACAGCAACTTTTTCCCCTCAATAGCGGCCGTGATAGTTCTTCGCTTCCCGCAGGGGGGCTCCGGTCGCACTCTGAGGATCGCTGGCCTTGCCCTTGTTCTCGACGAACACCAACAGGTCGGACCGGGGCGGCGTGGAACCCAACGCGAGCGGCAGACCGGGTACCAGTGGCTTGGCCTCGCCGCTGGTGGGCGACGCCACCATGCCCATACTGATCAACAACACCTGATCGACCGGCCATTGGAATCGCTCGTGAAAGCGGAAATGCGTCGTCTGGGGTACCTCGATCTTGGTCCGCTGCCGCGGGTCGGCCGCGGTCGGTACCTCCATCGTCACCGGAATCATCTTCTCCACCTGATCGACGTGACACTTGATCGCCGCGTCGATGATCCGCCCGTCGGCCGTAAGCAACGGACTGAACTCGAGCATGTATCCCTCGTCGACCTCGGCCGTCTCCGTCTGAAAGCCGGGCCAAACGTCCCGGCGGATCGCCGCGTCGCGGACGTAACTCCGCCCGCGCATCGACGAAACGACCGTCGCCTGGCCGTTGTTGACCAGCAGATGGGGTGAGCTGTGTTCGCGGAAATCGCTGCGGCGTCGGATCGCAGCCAGCAGAATCGCGGCGTCTTCCTTCTGTAGTAGCCACGCACTGACGCCCGGTGTCTGCACCGGCATCGAGTGCAACACGCGCTGCGCCCGGCTACGCCAGTTGGGATGATCGACGGTGACCACCCGTAGACTGAACTTGGACGTCTGAGCCTCGCTGCGCACGAACCGCTCGACCATGTCGGCAACGACGGCCTGCATCTCGGGCGTGTGGTAAACGCGCAGCTTCCGGTCGGTGGCGCTGAGAATACCCAGCGGTTCGCCATGCCACACCTCGTAGCCCGTCTTGCGGAGAATCCAGTCGATGATCGCCAGTTCGGGCCGCTTCGTCGAAGTGACCCGCGTCGTGTAGGGACTGATGTCGTATTCCCGCCAGACCTGACCGTGCTTATTCGGCAGCGTATCGGGACCGCTGGAAACGCGCGCGGAACTCCTGGGCGGTGGGTCGGTGGCCGGCGGCAGCAGATCGCCGCGACCGCCCGCGGGCGGTTGCGTGTGAGCTTCCCCGGCAGGACGCCACATCGGTGTGACATCGCCGGTTGAATCGTCCGCGGCGGGCTGTGCGGTTGCCAGGTCCGCCGCCAAGAGGATTACGAGCCCCGATAAGAGAATTCTCGCCGACATGCTTCAGCCTCCTTGCCGAAGTCGAGTGACATAAGAACTGGGTCCGGGAATTACGGGCGGGTAGTGTAGGGCCGTAGCCACGATGGGGCAATAGCGATGAACGAGAGAATAATAAGACGAATCGCATCTTGGTAAGCGAATGTGGGCAGGTGGGCTATTCAGGGGGTCTGCGTGGGATCGAGAGACTTGCGTCCGAACTGCCTCACCGCCATAATGCCGTCTTCAGCGTGGGTTGCGTTACCAAGCGACGTCGTGTTGTGGCAGTTCAACTTCGTCTCGGCAACAGCCCTAAGGGGGAATCCCGTGTCCATTGGTGTGCGGTGTTCGAGTTGTGGATATCAGTTTCGACGGCCGGCCGCATTGGTCGGCAAAAGCGAAAAATGCCCCGAATGTGGGAAGGTGGTGATCATTCGCGATGACGGGGTCGCGGAACTCGCCGAAACACCGGAAGCGCAGAGCGCCGAGCCGGGGGCCGCGTCTTCTGAGCCCCGCAGCACCGCGAGATCTTTCGCAGAACGCCCCCCCCAACAAAGACCTCCCGGCGCCTCTCGCCGTGTTCCCGGTACGTGGGACGATCGGCGCCCGGCAACGGCGCCATGGGTATGGGCATTTGTGGTTCTGTGTGGCCTCATTCCCGTACTGATGCTCGGCGGTGTGATTCCCGTTCTCATCGCAATCGGTGGTGCCAGCAGTTGCATAGCAATCGCACGAAACCTGTCAATTCCCCTTGTAGTTCGGGTTCCCGTCTGTGCGGCGATCACCGTGTTTTGCTGGTTTCTGTTGTTCGCTCTGCTTCTTGTAGTCGCCGCCGCGAGCAGATAGCAGGCCCCCGGCATTTTGAAAATCCGCCCAATCTTACCGTTGCCGATTGACGTTGCTTCCGGAAAAGAGCATTCTAGTACGATAATACGCATACAGAATCCCCGGCGAGTGCTCTCGTGTCGAAACTGGTAAACATCTCGGAAGCGGCTTCCCTGGGCCTGCACACCATGGCGCTGCTGGCAAAGCACGGCGAGCAGCGCGCCACGAATCAGGAGATCGCCGCGGCGCTGAAAGGGTCGAGCCATCATCTGGCCAAGTACAACGAGAAGTTCGCCAAGCCGGGCAAGGCGATCATGGGCGCCTTGAAGGCAGAGGGTCTGACCACGGCCACGTCGTTCGACGAGGAGATCGAGTGGACCTGGTTCTACCTATGGCATCACGAAGGCCGGCGATCGCGGCACGGGGCCTCGATGATGGCACCGTAATCGACGAGATCCTCGCGCGACCGGAACACGCCTGGTTCGAGAAAGAAACGGCCAAGCCCAAGCCGGAATAGCCGCTTGCGGCTTAGCCACAGAGGTTCGTAGTAACCCGATTCATCGGGTTCAGACGGCCAAAACCGCATGAATGCGGTCACTACAAACGGTGCAACCACCTCCCCGCGTCCGCCCCTGGACCAAACCATCCCGCCCGGCTACAATCCCGTTTTACCCTTAGGGACAATCCGCCGGGGGAGCATGCATGACTCCGCAAGAGTTCATCGCCAAGTGGCAGCGGGCGAACCTCTCCGAGATGAGCGCCTATCAGCAGCACTTCCTCGATCTGTGCGAAGTGCTCGACCAACCCAAGCCGGCCGCCGCCGACCCCGACGGCTCCTGGTACACCTTCCAGCGCGGCGTCCGCAAGACCACCGGCGAAAAGGGCTGGGCCGACGCCTGGATGAAAGGCCATTTCGGCTGGGAATACAAGGGCAAGCACAA
>JABMRB010000206.1 GCA_013202865.1 Candidatus Nealsoniibacteriota bacterium
CTCTGGGAGTGTGCCAGCGTGGAAGACTACGTCGTGCCGGCCGTGGTGGTCGATCGGGGGGTCGTTTACGTGACCGGTGGGCGAAGACCTAAGACCGCGGCGATCCGCGCCGGCGGACGTGGCGACGTGACCGAGTCGCACCTGCTTTGGGAGTTGCGCAAATGCAC
Source organism: Candidatus Nealsoniibacteriota bacterium (assembly GCA_013202865.1). Taxonomy (GTDB): domain Bacteria; phylum Planctomycetota; class Planctomycetia; order Pirellulales; family Thermoguttaceae; genus JABMRB01. Next base: position 168 of record JABMRB010000206.1, read on the forward strand.
GAAGGTACCCACGCCGCTGCTCCACGACGGTCTGCTCTATTGGGTCGATCAGAAGGGTATGGCCGGGTGCGTCGACGCCAAGACGGGCGAACTCGTCTACCAGGAGCGGCTCGACGATCTATCCGGCACGCCCGACAAGGTCTATGCGTCGCTGGTACTGGCCGACGGCAAGCTCTACGCCGTCAGTTGCCGCAGCGGCACGGTGGTGCTGGCCACGGGACGGGAGTTCAAGAAGCTGGCCCAGAACGACCTCGGCGACCCGAGCGTTTTCAACGCCACGCCGGTGATCGGCAACGGACAACTGTTGCTGCGATCCGACCGATTCCTCTATTGCATTGGGAAAGAGTAGTGGGGAGTGGGGAGTGGGGAGTGGGGAGTAAGAAGAGACGTCAAACACGCCTCGTATTCATAGAAGAATCGAGGGAATACTATGACGACACAGCGAAACGGAAGTGTCTCTGCAATGGAGACAAGGCCAAGAATCCGGAAGATCGGTACTGGGTGTTTCTTCCTGGCGCTGCTTACGGTGGGCTATCTGGCGTTTCTCAGATATGGCTATGATCCGCCCAAGGACAATAACGGCGACCTGCCGGATGATGCGGTAAGGAACTTTATTGAATTGGTCAAAGCAGACGATTATGAAGCTGCAAAGGAGTTATGGTTTGGGCAGTCAAAGCGAGTGTCAGGAGGGCCAATAGAGTTTCCAATAGAGTTCGAGGAGTTCTGCGCGCGCTTCAAGCATATCGATCTCAATAACTGCGTGATATCAAAGGCGCACAGAGGCAAGTCCGGTTTTTCAATGGTGTATATCGATTGGGAAGAGAGTGGCGAGAAGAAGCACTATTCCTTCGGCTTGAAGATATTTGGTGGTGACTGGAGAATGGAACGCGGATATGACTGGTAGCCAGAATTCCGGGCGGAGGACGGGGCCAGAGAAAGCTTCCCACTACCCACTGCTCTTTACTTAGGCTTCAGCTTGGCCCGGTCGCCGACGGTTACCTGCAGTGTGATCGGCTTGCGATCGCGGAAGATCACCAACGAGACACTCTTGCCGACCTCGGTTAGACTGACGAGATTGACCAGATGGGCGTCGTCCTCGATACGGACGTTGTTGAATTCGAGGATGATATCGCCGATCTGCAACTTTGCCGTTTCGGCCGGCGTGCCTTTGGTCACCGCGGTGATCCGCGCACCGGTGGGAAAGGGCAGCCCGGCCTCGGCGGCGGTGGCCGGGCCGAAACTCGCGTCGAGGTTCACCCCCAGAAACGCCCTGCTCACTTCACCTCGCTCGATCAACTGACGCCCGACGATCATGAACATATTGATCGGGATCGCGAACCCAATGCCTTCGTTGCGGCCGGAATTGCTCGCGATTGCCGAGTTGATGCCGATGATCTCGCCGCGGAGGTTGATCAGTGGCCCGCCGCTGTTGCCCGGATTGATCGAGGCGTCCGTCTGGAGGAAGTCCTGAAAGAGGATCGTCGCATCGCCGAGTTGCAGATCGCGGCGCCCCTTCGCACTGATAATCCCGAACGTGACCGAGTTGCTCAAACCGAACGGACTGCCGGCCGCCAGCACGAAGTCGCCGACCTCCATCTTGTCGCTGTCCCCCACGGGCACGGCCACCAGATTCGGCGTCGAGATGGCCATCACGGCGACGTCGGTCCCGGCGTCGCCCCACGCTTTCTCGGGATGGATCTGCCGGCCGTCGGCCAGATTGATCTTGATCTTATCCGTCTTGCAGCCCTCGATCACGTGCCAGTTGGTCAGCACGTAGAACTTATCGCCGGACTGAATGATCACACCGGAGCCGGCCTCTTCGACGCGCTGGCGGGCGTACTTCTTCGGCGGCCGCTCGGCCTCGATGTAGACGACCGTCGGGCCGACCAGCTTGGCCACACTTTTAATCACCGCTGCCTGCGCCTCGAGGACCTCCGCGTGCTGCCGCAACGTGCGATATAGCTCGGCCCGCTGCTCTGCCGTAACCGCCCCCTTGTACGACACGCCCTTAGGCAGTGTCTCCTGGCAGAAGAGTGGGCCGCAACAAGCAACGGCAACGACCGCCAGCACGGCCAACGGCAGTAAGAATCGTACCGCCGGGCGCAATAGACGGGATCGGCGCATGGAACGTCTCCTCAACGGCAAAACGTGCCTTTCCCGAAGGGTTGCACTCAAAGATGAGAAACTAGGAAACGTCGAGTTCGATGTCGCTGATCGACAGTTCGCTATCGCCGGCGGGTGTGTCCAGCAGCCGGCTCCAGTCGACGTCGGCGGCAGAGGTCGCGCCCTGCCGCTCGGCCTCGCGCTGGCAGGTGATGCAGAACGTAGCGTAGGGCAACGCGTTCAGCCGCGCCATCGGGATGCCGCACCCGCAGCCCTCGCAAATGCCGAACTGTCCGGTGCGCATCCGCTCCAGGGCGTACTCGATGCGGGCCAACTCGCGGCTCTCAACCTCCGCAAGCTGGGAACTGATCTCATCCTGGACCGAGTCCAGGGCGGCGTCGACTATGTCCCCGGACGTCTGCGCCTTGAGTTCTTTCAGTAGACTGAGGTCACCGGCAAGGGCTTTTCGCAGCGCATTCCGTCGCTTGATCAAGACCTCCCGCATGTTTAGGATCGCGTCTTTGCGGCTCATGAGACTCTCACCTCGGTGTCCGATCCTGGCCTCCCTAAGGGTTTATGCCCCCCTCAGCGTAGCCTTTACCGAACCCCTCCTTTGTAGTGTGATGTACTGTTCCGACGGACAAGTCGCCGACCAACGGGGTCGGTCTTGGGTAACACCAAAACTATAGTACGCGAGTTGCCCTGCGGCGGATCAAAAAAGATCCGAACTTTCGGACACCGTTCCATACGCTATGCATCTATGCTCGTAAGTCTTGCCACAGAAACGATTTACGCCCACTCAATCCTCTCGCCTTCTCCCGCCGCCCGGCAAAGTCAATCCCGTAACGAAAAGACACTTGCGCAGCAACGCCATGCTGACGCCCCTTTGTCGATCTTGGGGCTGCACTGCCATCGGGCCGCGTGTCGCTATCGGATAATCGTCAAAACCGGCACGGATATACAGCCGTTTTTGCCATTCCCGGCAGAACGACCCTCACCGGCCGCCGTGCTTTTGACCCCCAAACGACCGTAAGCTACATCGGGTAGAGGATATAATATGGTTACCACTACCCTTACGCGTCCTGTAGAGGAAGACTCCGCCACCGGGGAATTGGTTCTCCGAATTCGGGGATCTTCTCGCGACGGACAAATCGTCAGCCTTCGATCCCGCAAGTGTACGCTCGGCTCCGGCCCGCGATGCACGTTGCGAATCCGCGCACGCGGGGTGGGGCCGCTGCACTGCCTCATCCTGCGCGGACCGGCCGGCGCCGTCGTCCGAGCCTTCTCGCCGGACACCCGGCTCAACGGCCGGGCCTTTACCGTCACCCCGTTCGTGCCCGGCGATCGCTTGAGCGTCGGGCCCGTCGAATTCGACCTGATCGAGACGGACCGAATCCTCCCCGACGGCGGACCGGGTACACCGGCCGCAGAGATCGACACCGCCCCCGCCCAACTGCCGCAGCGACAACAAGAGTTGCAGTCGCGCCTCGACGAGAAACAGCGAGAAATCGAACAACGCGAAGGGAAACTCGACCAACATCAGACCGACCTGAATCGGCGGCAGGAAACGCTCAAGGAAGAACGATGCTGGTGGGACGTCCATCTTGCCCAATGGGAGTCACAGTCGGCCGAGCGGTTTCAACAACTCGACCAGCGGCTGACGAAGGTCAAGACCGCTCGGGAGGAACTCGACCAGCTCAAGCAGCAATGGGAGACCGAGCGAACCGAGGCCCAAGGGCGACTCGACGAGCAGGCCAAGGAACTCGAAGACTTACGCGCCGAATTGGACCGGCGGCAAGAAACGCTCGATAGCGAACAAGCGGTGCGCCAGTCGCAATCGGCCGAACAGGTACAACAGCAAACCGACGTCGAGACCGGCCACGAGGAGTTCGACGGACTCAAGCAGCAATGGGAGACCGAGCGAACCGAGACCCAAGGGAGACTCGACGAGCAAGCCAAGGAACTCGAAGCCTTACGCGCCGAATTGGACCGGCGGCAGCAGTCGCTCGGCGACCAACAGAGCCGTTGGGACGCCGAACAGGTACAGCAACTCGACCAACGGCAATTGGACATCGAGACCGGCCGTGAGGAACTCGACGGGCTCAAACAGCAATGGGAGACCGAGCGAACCGAGGCCCAAGGGCGACTCGACGAGCAGGCCAAGGAACTCGAAGCCTTACGCGCCGAATTGGACCAGCGGCAGCAGTCGCTCGAGAGCGAACAAGCGGAGCGTCAGTCGCAATCGGCCGAACAGGCACAGCAGCTCAACCGGCAACAGACGGACATCGAGGCCGGCCACGAGGAGTTCGGCGGGCTCAAGCAGCAATGGGAAACCGAGCGAACCGAGGCCGAAGGACAGCTCGACGAACGGGCCAAAGAAATCGAGGCCTTGCGCGCCGAACTCGACCAGCGGCAGCAGTCGCTCGACGACCAACAGAGCCGTTGGGACGCCGAACAGGTACAACAACTCGACCAACGGCAGACGCACATCGAGGCCGGCCGCGAGGAACTCGATTCGGTACGCCTCGAACTGGACCGCCGTGACCGCGAACTCGACGCCCGCTCAGCCGAGCTCGACTCCCGGCAGGAGATGCTCAGGCAGGAGCAACGCGCCTGGGATGCCGAACGAGGCGAGATAGGCGCAGCGCCCTGCCCGGAGACGCCCAGCCCGGAGACGCCCAGCCCAGAGACACCCAGCCCAGAGACGGGCAGTATGGACGCTGGCCCGGTGGAAGCGGACGACCGACACGCCGAGATCGCACCGGAACAGAGCGATCCGGCGGCGGTCGCCCCGCTCCCGGAGGAACCCGCACCTGCGAAAGTTTCGGACGAGCCACCGATCAATCTCAGCGACGTGCTCAGCCGCATGGGGTCGGTCGAGTTATTGCAGGACGATGAGCCGTCGGAAGAACCGGACGAGACCGGGGCACAGCCGTCGCAGCAGCCCGTCGCGACAGGACCGTGGGCACAGCCGGCCGAGGAGATCGAGGGAGACGGCGAGGAGTCGATCGACGACTACATGTCACGGCTGATGCAGCGCGTCGGCACGGCGACCGGAGCCTCGAACGAAAACAACCAACCGCCGCCGGACTCGGAGCCGCTCCCGCAGGACGCGGTCGCTGAAGAGCCGCAATCCGAACTCGACCACGACCATGAGCCCGAGCCCGAGTCCGAACTCGACCACGAACCCGAGCCGGCCCCTCGCGACGATGCTAAACCGGCCACTCAGCGTCCTTCGCCCCAGCGAGAGCCCGTCGAGATGCGGCCGCGAGCGGTCGCCCCGGAGCAGCAGGCCAACCTGTCGGCAATGCGGGAGGTGGCCAACGCGTCGGCCCATTCCGCCATCGACCACCACGCCCGAGACCGAATGGCACGCCGCTCGCACAACAAGCTGTGGACCGCCCTGGCGTGCCTGGCCGTCGGCGGGATTCTGTTGTGGCTATGGTCGGCTTTGGGCGCCAGCACGATCATTCTCTACGCAGCCGCAGGCGGCTTTGCAGCCGCAGCATTCTGGGGCCTCCAATACATCCTCTTGACCGCACGCGCGGCCTTCGCCAAATCAGCCTCGTCGGCAGACGAGGAAGTCGCCAGCGAAGGGCAGAAGGAAGCGGACGAGGAAGAATCGGCAGCCTTGAATGAAGAGACACCGGCGGACTGAGAAAGAAGTCGCGTCCGTCGCCTAGCGGTCGGCCAACCACTGGGCGATCTCATCTTCCAAATGCTGCAATTCCGGGCACAGGCTCTTCAGCGTCTTCCAGTTTCCCGCGAGTGAACGCATTGCCTGAGCACGGCCTCTTCCCAGGCCTTCCAGCCATTTGTTACGTTTGACGAAGGGGTCGAAGTAGATTTCTTTCGGATGAACCTCGTTGCGAACATCGTCCCAAGAGCCGCCCACTTCGGAGCGGTGCAGCGCCAGTGCCCAGACTTCGACTTCTTCAACCGCCATGCACCCCAGCATCGTCTTGCCGGCTTCGTCGGCCTGTGCGACGCGAGCATCCACTCGGTCCTGCCGCTCGCGCACACCGTCTCGATCTACGATCAACAGGAACAGATCCATCATCCGATGCCGCTCGAGGATCTCTCCGATCTTGCCCTTGTCCAAGGCCTCGGAAACACTGCCCAATCGAGGGTCTTGAAGCACGTAGACGCGGGCCTTTCGATTCAAGTCCCTGAATATCCGCTGGACCACCGGCTTGAGGATGTGCTGATCGAGCGTAGGGTCTTCGGGGATGACCAACACCTTCATACGGACTGCTCCATCCAGCCGGTCGTGAACAGTTGGTCGATATGGGCCTGTTGCGTCACTTCCTCGAAGTCGGGCAAGTCACCGAGCCGTCGAGTAACGGTGCCCGACGAATCCGGAGTCCGTGCGAAGAGAACGGCGTCGCGAAGCGCCTGATCGCTAAGGCTCAGCAGCACCTGAGGGCTGTGCGTGGTGGCAATGATTTGCAGGTTGCGCGACTCGGCGAATTGCTCGAACAATTCGATCAGCAGATGGATTCGAGTCGGGTGCAAGCCCGTTTCGATCTCTTCGATCAGGAAAAGCGACCCTTCCGGGGCCGAGAGCATGGCCGCCAGAATCGCCATGAATCGCAAGGTTCCGTCCGACAGACTTGGGGCGGAAATCAACTTGCCTTGGCCGGTCCCTTCCATCAGGTAAACGCGGACATTGTCCGTTGGGGTCTGTTCAAATCTGATGTCTGTCACTTCCGGCGCGCAGAATGCTGCTAACCAGCCAAGATACTGTTCCTTCTCGTGGGGATCCTCACAGATCCGGCGTACGACGGCCGACAGATTCTCGCCGTGTGTGCCCAATTGGGGTACTGCCAGCGGAACATACCCCTTCATTCGCCACGGTTGAATGTCAAGTGACACAGTCGCAGCGTACTCCCCTAGGAGTAGCCTTGCGGCAAGTCGGTCGGCCCAGCCAACAGATTCGCTAAAGGCCATGTCATCCGCAATCACGTCTGCTAGCAGACTGCGCATGTACGGCCGACGATTCGCGAACGACTCGGGGTGAATCTCGACCGGTTGTTCACCAGTGTCCACCAGCAAACCGCGCAACGATTCGTGTTCTACAAGAGCCTGTGGTTTGGGACGACAAGTGATCTGGTGGCCAGCGGACAACATGCCACGGACGATCTTCGGAGCGGCCAGGCGTGTGCCCTGTTCTATTTTCTCGTAAGGAAATTCAACCGACGTCCGAATCGTGAAGCTGTCTTCACTGGCCCAACAGACCTCTTCAGGCCCCCCTCTCAAAGCGGGCTGGACTTCCCGCCCCCCTTCCCACTTTCCCGTCAGGATCTCCGCGATAGAAAGCCCCATGCCGATCCCTTGCAGGAACCGGATCGCGTCGAACACGTTACTCTTCCCGCTGGCGTTGGCGCCGACGAGGATCGTTACCGGGGCGAAGGGGATCGGGTCCGCGCCGGCGGCGAAGCTCTTGAAGTTTGCTAGCTGGAGTTCCTTGAGCATGATCGGTCCTGCGAAGCCGCGAGCGGCCGTACTAAAACCCTCGGGCGGCTTTGACGTCGTCGAAGTCGCGCAGGTGGTAGTCGATGCCGACGTAGTCTAGCACGCGGCACAATCCTCGCAGGGCGACGCCCATGCCGTCGGGGCCGCTGAACCCGCCAAACTGCCCGCCGCCCTTGACGTGCGGCTCCAGGTCGACGAACACGCCCGGGATGCCGCGGCGTCGGAGCTTCTTTTCGAGTTTGGGCAACACGTCGGCAAAGTCGCGAAGGATCGCCTCGTGGGCGGCGTCGCCCGAGTCGGCCGGCACGTAGTGGGCCAACGCGTCTTCGTCCACGTGACCGCCCTTGGCCATCCGCTGCGGACTGCGATAGTCCTTGATGTGCAGCCAACCGATCCCGGGTCGCATTGCCTGGTACTGCTCGAACGTCTCGGACGTCGAAAAACCCTGACAGATCACGTTGGCTGCGTCGAAGATCAGCACCATGGCCGGGTGGTCGACGTGACGGTGGATCTCAGCCAGGAGTTCCCCGGTCTGCCCGACTAGATTCGCCTCGACCTCCAGGCCGAACGTCAGATCGGAGCGGTGGCACGCCTCGGCAATCTGCCCGAGCTGATCGACCGTCTGCGACAGGTGGGCGTGCGGATCGGTCCCCTTGGGGTGATAAAAGGAGAACCCGCGGATCAACTTCGCCTCGAA
>JABMRB010000207.1 GCA_013202865.1 Candidatus Nealsoniibacteriota bacterium
CGTCCCCGGCGGCCCCGTCCCCAGCGCGGCCATTCAAGGCGACGGAACCTTTACCACCTGGTTCGCCTACGACGCGCTGAACCGTGAGATCTGCGCCATTGATGCGCTTGGCGGCGAGCTCGATCCCCTCGGCAGCGGGCCCGACCCCAGCGTGAATCAGCCAACCTACTATAGCCCGGGCACCGAACACAGCAACGGCTCCCACGCCGTGATGGACGACGTCACCCGCTACGAGTGGGACCACCGCAACCGGCTGACGGCCGTTCGTGAATATGCCGACGCCGCGACCGAGCCGATGGCCGAGTTGCTCTGGTCGGTCGAGTATACTTACGACTCGCTCGACCGGCAGATCCGCAAAACGGTCGACGGCGACGGCGACGGCACGATCGACGACTGGTCTTACTCGGTCCACGTCGGCGACGAACTCCACCTGGCAATCACCGACCCCGACGGCCTGGCCAACGGCACGTCGCCCACGTTCGCCCGCCGCCACCTCTACGGCCCGGCAACCGATCAGATCCTCGCCGTCGACGACGGCGTCGAAGCGCTTTGGGCGTTGTCGGACCATGAAGGCACGGTCCGCGACGTGATCGATTCCACCTCGGAGCTCGCCGATCATCGCCAATACGACAGTTTCGGCAACATGCAGCAGACCTTCGATCCGAACGAGCCGAACGATCCCAACGAACCGCTCGCTCGATTCCCGTTCACGTACACGGGCCGCTTACTCGATCCGCACACCCTTTTATACAACTACCGCGCCCGCTGGTACGACGCCGCGGTCGGCCGCTTCGTCAACGAAGACCCCGCCGGCCTCTCCGCCGACGCCAACCTCTACCGCTACGCCGCCAACAGCCCGATGATCTTCGTCGATCCGTCGGGGTTGGGTTACACCGGATTCTCACCCGATCTCGGGACGACCGCCGATAGGTACATTATCCCAGCGTTCAACAGTCTCACCTCCGGCTGGGCAACGTCGAATAACCCGCGTGACATCGTACATACGACCTTCGACAACACGACCGGCGCGTTCAGCGCTCAGGTTACTCCATACGTGGCGGGCGGCAGTGTCAATGTGAGCGACTTCAAGGGCGGTATGTGGGTACAACCGGAGTCAGGGATTCGGAACGGTTACCGGTTTAACGTCGGGCAGTGGGGTGACAATGACTGGGTGAACTTCGCGGGCGACGGAGGCACGCCAGCCCGCGCTTTGCGCAGCGCCTTGGAGAGGACCTTTGCCGCTAAGGGAAGCGAACTCTACGATTTGCAGGCCAATCACGATCGTAAGCTATACAACATGATCGACGATTTGCGGGAGAGTGTGGCCTCTCCCTACGAGACAATGCGCAACGGCCGTATCGGCATCTTCATGGACGGCACAGGATGCTTCTTCAACAACGAATCCAACGTTACGAAGATGTACGACGCTTTCAACGGCACCAAGTTCTACTACGGCGGGCTTGGCAACGAAACCGAATATGGAGGGACGGCTATTGGCACCAACCGGAGAATGCAGAGCATGAGTCTCCCTTGGATGGCGATGGCTTCCTGGTCCGCCGCAGGCCGACCCTCAGTTGGGGCAGACTCACCCGTTGTCCGCACACGTGATGTCATTACCGCTAGAGACTTCGCTCAAATTGCCAGTAATCCGAACGCCGATTGGAGACCGAGCGGCTATGGCTTTCAGGGAAGTCCGATAGCCAACCTGAATGTTGCCTACGCCGTAAACCAGGGGGCTAAATCCGGCGGACTCGACTGGGAGCCGCTCGGCGATCAGCCAGCACAAGCGCATATGCCCCGAGATCTAAGCTGGGTTGACAGATCGGTCTTTCAATTGTACGGTAACATTCCCCAAACGGTGCCCGAGATGCTACAAGGACGGCGCCCGAATCCCTCCGGCAAGGGCTGGCGACCTTAGCCAAGTGTACCGGCTGGGTGTGATTCGATAGAAGTCATCAGAGGTTGCCCCGATGTCCAAACCGCTGAGCCAGCCGCAAGCAAGGCGGCACCATCCGGTGCGGAACCTGCTCTGGATCGCGGTGCCTGCCGTCTGTCTCGCCATCGCTGGTCTCGGATGGTTCTGGACCAGGACGGCGGAGGTCGAGAAGCAGCAGCGTGCGGTGCAGGCCGTTGAGGCACTTGGGGGATCGGTGGATTATGCGCACGATCGGGCCAAATCGGACGGGTGGACCCGAGGCGCAAGCGAGCCACCTGGCCCGAGGGGATTGCGGCGTATTCTTGGTCAGGATTTCTTTGCTACGGTCACCGCCGTCTGGTTACGCGACACGGCAGCGAGCGATGAAGATCTGCGGTTCCTTGAACCACTGACCGGGATTGAATGTGTTGACTTAGCGAATACAAAGGTCTCCGATGCAGGACTCGGTCACTTGAGGGGATTGCGCAACCTGGAACGTTTGCATCTCGACGGAACACTCGTGACCGGCACAGGCCTAACTGAACTGAGTAAACACCAGAAGTTGCAGATCCTGCAACTCAGCAACACGCGAGTCACCGATGTCGCACTCGCGCCGCTCGGTAAGCTGTCTGCGCTGGTAGAACTGACCCTGGAAGGCACAGAAGTGACCGATGCCGGTGTCGCACACCTAAAGGATCTTGCCGGGCTGGAAGGGCTTTTCCTTTCCGGCACTAAGGTGACTGATGCGGGACTAGTCAATTTGGAAGGGCTGCCCAACCTGGAAGCGATTGGGCTAGACAACACGGGGATTTCTGACGCCGGATTGGCTCATCTTGAACCACTCCGCTCGCTGAAATGGCTGCACTTGGAAGGCACTTCAGTGACGGACGCCGGCTTGCAGTCGCTACACGACCTCCACAAGCTCGAATACGTGAATCTGAAGAGAACGGCCGTTACGGAAGCAGGGATCAATCGGCTTCAGCGGGCGCTCGGGCGCGCGGACATCTATTGGGACGGCTCTCGTTCAGGTGGAGACAGTCAGGACTCCGACCCTCCGCTGAAACCACCGTTCGACGGGCCCTTGCTCGACGATGTGTTGTTGCCCGATCTGATGCCTCGCGATCCCGTACGGTCAAAGTAATCTCCTGGGGGTCTCCTGCGGGGAAACGGGGTCAAGAAACGTGGTCACAGCTTGAAGAAACGGAAACGAACGGAAACGGGGTCACAGCTTGATTAGTGATTAGGCGTTGGCTCCCAGGTGGTTGCGATGATTCTCCGGCGGGGGCGTGGCGGTCCTTTTTTCGGCAAATCGTGGGCGCTGCAGAGCAACGAGAGCCTTGTGACGGTCGTCGACGATCGCGTTTGTCTTATTGACCAAGTGTTCAGTCCGCGATCGGGGCAACTTTTTTGAGAAAATCGGGCAATTCTTTTTCGCGGCAAACCGGGCAGAATGCGGCAAGTAGGTAGCTCTGCCGCGTGTACAGGTGGCCACATTGCTCTTGCGGAAAACACGGTGCCATCCGGTTTGACCTGTTCGCCCAGTCGCACAGCAAAAGGGCTGCGAGGCGTAAATGGTCCCGTTTGTCTTACAACCTAAGTGTCCAGTTGGCAATCCACGCAAGTTTTTCAAGAAAGTCGGCCAATTCTTGCTCGCGACAAGCCGGACAAGTTCACGCCAAATGCCACCCAAATTCACCCCAAACACCACATTAGTTTGGGTGGCATGAACTTGACTTACGGCAACCGACGAGCAACGAGCCTCGCCGTAACGTGTTGAAATAACACGAGTTAGACAAATCCTCCAGCACCGGCCGTCGTCGTAAGTGAATTAACGCAGTTTCTGAAAAACAGCGTTTTCGTCGATGTCCATAACTCGTTGTCCTGCCTGGTGTTACGCCGAAATCGCAACCCAATGTTGCTCCGGACCGAAAACCGACTCAACCCTTTCAAGCCGATTCTAATCGACGTAACTCCTTATTTCAAGCCGACTTAATGGTCGCCGCCACCGAACCACACGAATCGCCTGAAAACGTAAACGCGGTGCATAATTGTTCAAATGTCAAGCAAGAGAATCTGCGTTGACCTGAGAACCAACTCAACGACGATGACAGCGGCAACGGCTCCCACGCCGTGATGGACGACGTCACCCGCTACGAGTGGGACCACCGCAACCGGCTGACGGCCGTTCGCGAATATGCCGACGCCGCGACCGAGCCGATGGCCGAGTTGCTCTGGTCGGTCGAATATACTTACGACTCGCTCGACCGGCAGATCCGCAAAACGGTCGACGGCGACGGCGATGGCACGATCGACGACTTTTTCTATAGCGTCCACGTCGGCGACGAACTCCAGCTCGAAATCACCGACCCCGACGGCCTGGCCGACGATACGACCGATCCCTTGCTCGAGCGTCGCCACCTTTACGGCCCGGCGACCGATCAGATCCTCGCGGTCGACGACGGCACCGACGTGCTCTGGGCGTTGTCGGATCATCAAGGCACGGTCCGCGACGTGATCGAACTCGACGGCACGGTCCAAGTCGTCGATCATCGCACGTACGACAGTTTCGGCAACTTGCAGCAGCCGGTCTACGCAACCGACCCGGCCGACCCGGTCGTTCGATTCCCCTTCACCTACACGGGCCGCCTGCTCGACCCGCACACCCTCTTACACAACTACCGCGCCCGCTGGTACGACGCCGCGGTCGGCCGATTCGTCAACGAAGACCCCGCCGGCCTCTCCGCCGACGCCAACCTCTACCGCTACGCCGCCAACAGCCCCATGATCTACGTCGATCCGTCGGGGTTGGGCTACAACGGATTCGACACGGCATTCGGCAAGTACACAGGCTTCGATCTCGGCACGGAAGGAATCATTCACTACACGCCCTATGGCGGAGTGGCCGACATCGAACCGTGGGCAGTGATCGACCAAAGGGTGCAGCAATCGAGGGAGGTAATCGTTCACGCCCCGGGGGCGATTTTTGGAGAAACTGATC
>JABMRB010000208.1 GCA_013202865.1 Candidatus Nealsoniibacteriota bacterium
ATACTCACCTTTGCCGAGCATCAGTGCGATGCCATGCTGCCGTTCTCCGGCGGTTACAGCGAGACAACATTTTCGGCCAAGGGCAAAAACGGACCCCCGTACCGCGTCTGGTCCGGCATAGACAACTGGGAAATCTATCAATGGCTCGTGCCCGGAGCCCAACTCATCGCCAGGCTCTATCAAATCGAAGGCAATATCCCGCCGACCTTTGAGGTCGCCGACAGGTTCTACTACCGAAACCGCATCACACCGTTGGTGCCGGTCTCCGATTTCCAGCGGTTTGAGAAAATCGGGCAGACCCAGTCGGAGTTCATCAGCGATGAGGGGGAATGGAAGTAAGGGCGTTCAATCATTTCTGAAAGCAGGAGATGGCAATGCAGAGCTGCACCACACTGAGAATTATTCTCGGAGGTTTCATCGTATGTTTTACATGGTTATCGACGTCAGTTGCCGAGGAGGAATCTGTCGGTCCGTTCGCGAGTTGGCGCGATCTGCGCCGCGATTACGATGCCGTCGGGGACGGCAAGGCCGACGACACGATGGCGTTGCAGCAGGCGCTTGATGAGTTGATCAAGCATAAAGACGCGTGTGTTCTCTATATTCCCGCGGGCGCCTATCGGCTTACGGCCACCGTGCAGACGAAGCGAAAGGAACACACCGATTGCCAGGGCGTGGCCGTCATCGGCGAGGACCCTTCAAGCACAGTCTTATTGTGGGACGGGCCGGCCGACGGCACAATGTTCCAGTGGGATGCCTGGTATTCGAAAATCTCACGCCTGACGTTCGAGGGTAGAGGCCAAGCTGGGACGGGCTTGCTATATGGGCCGGCTTTCTCCACGTATAACGAAACCAGCGACCTTGTATTCCGTAACATCAAGAATGGACTGGTCTTTGGCGGAGAGAAGACCAACGGCCAGGCCGAGAACGAAGTGCTTCGCTGCCGGTTCGTTAATTGCGAGACCGGTGTGCAGACGGTGAACTGGAACTCGATGGACATCTGGGTTTGGTATTGCCAATTCGAGGACTGCGGAAGAGGTATTTTCAACGTCATGGGGAACTGGCATGCATGGGAAAACCTCTTCCTACGCTCGCGCATCGCCGATGTCGGCATAATAAACCTAATGGCTTTTTCCGTCGTGAACAACACCAGCGTCAAATCCCATCGGTTCCTGGACTTTGAGACAGGCCACACATGGGGTTCGCCCACTAGCGTCACCGGCAACCGTGTGCTGGACCCGACAGGCGACTTTGCCATGAGGCTCTCGAATGCCGGGCCGTATCTTGTTGTGGATAATACTGTTAGATGCCAGGGCAAGACTCGCGCCGCACAGATGACGTGGGCCGATCAGACATTTGTGGGCAACACCTACACCAGCACTGATGCAGTGGCCGAACGCGGCAGATTCCGCCGTATCGCAGAGAAAACCGTTGATGCCAAACTAATCCCCGACGCATTGCCGAAGCTTCCTCCGACGCCGCCGCGGCACCAACGCAGGGTCTTCGAGGTTGCCGTCGGCTCAAATTCCAGCCAAATCCAACGGGTGATAAACGAAGCGTCGAAACTTCCCGGACAGCGACCTGTGGTTCATTTGCCGATGGGTAACTATAAGTTGGACCAGACCCTCATCATCCCGGCAAACTGTGATATCCAGCTTGTCGGTGACGGCGCAGGCGAGACCGCAACCAGACTGAACTGGGCAGGGGCCGAGGATGGAGTGCTGCTCCGGCTGGATGGCCCCAGCCGGGCAATATTGCGCGATATTTACCTCCATGCTCCGAATGCACGCGCACTGGTAATTGAAGACGCCGACCAGCCGGGCGGACGCATCTTCGCCGACCAGCTCAACGTCAACGGGGCACGTCAGAAATACCAGCCGCGTACTGCCGCGTTACGGGTCAACGGGCTGGCCCAAACCGATGTCCTGTTGCGTGCGTTGCAGGGCAGCGGCAATGGCGGTGTCTGGGTCGAAGTCATCGGCGCTCCGAACGCTGCAAGTGCTAAGAACCAGGTCTCGATCTTCACAGGGGCCACGGGATCCGCTGCCGGACAATACGACGTGAGCCGCGGCGGCCGGCTTGTTGTACGGGGCGTTTATCACGAGCGCAGCAGCGATTCTCTCAACGGCCTGCATCTAACCGACAGTGGTACGCTTTGCATCGATGCGACGCGTTTTTCCTATGCCACCTCAG
>JABMRB010000031.1 GCA_013202865.1 Candidatus Nealsoniibacteriota bacterium
ACTTCCAGGTCTGACGGACGGTCAACGTGTCGAGATCGAGGTCAAATCGACGCAGGAAGATCCCACCGGTGAAGCTGTACTGCGTCGTTGTGCCGGTTCCTTGGCCGACATGCCCGATTCGGTGGACGCGGATTTGCAGGCCATTCTCGGCTCGCGAAAAGACGCTCGATTTCGTGAGGTTGGGCAATGAGCTTCCTGCTCGACACAAACATTTGCTCGGAATATCTCCGCCGCCCTCCCAGACTCTTTCACCGGTTTGTTCAGCACTCGGGGCGTCTTTACCTTTCAGCTATCGGTCTTTCCGAACTCTACACATGGGCTTACAAGCAGGACGATCCATCGCGCATTGCTTCGGCAATTGCAGACTTATTGCATGCCATTCGCGTGTTGCCGTTTGACGAGAAGTGTGCGGAAGTCCTTGGACGAATTCGCGGCAATCAACTTCGCCAAGGTATCTCGTATGGCTCTATCGACTTGCTGATTGCCGCGACGGCCTTGACTCATGATCTGACGCTCGTTACCCACAACGTCAAGGATTTCGAGCACGTTCCCGACTTGCGAATTGAGGACTGGATGGCCGATTAAGGATCTCCTCTGTACGTCATGCCCAAACTCACCATCGACCGCCGCGAAGTAGAAGTCCGCGAGGGCGCAACACTGCTGGATGCTGCGCGCCGATTGAATATCAACATCCCCACGCTCTGCCACCTCGAAGGCTGCGATGCGTCGACCTCCTGTCTGGTCTGCATGGTGAAGCTGGTCGGCTCGGGCAAGCTGGTCCCTTCCTGCGGTACGGTCGCGACTGAAGGCATGCAGATCGAAAGCGAGACGGAAGAGGTCCACCAGATCCGCCGCGCGGCGTTGGAACTGCTGCTGAGCGACCACCTGGGCGATTGCCTGGCGCCGTGCTACTTCGGGTGCCCGGCGCGGATGGATATTCCGAAGATGCTGCGGCAGATCGCCGCCGGCGAACTTCGCGAGGCGATCGCAACGGTCAAGAACGACATCGCCCTGCCGGCCGTGTTGGGGCGGATCTGCCCGGCGCCGTGCGAAAAGGTTTGCCGTCGCAGCCCGGCCGACGGCGCGGTGGCCATTTGCCGGCTGAAACGGTTCGTCGCCGATACGGACCTGGCATCCGGCGAGCCCTACCAGCCGTCGTGCAAGGCCGCCTCGGGCAAGCGGGTGGCGGTCGTCGGCGCGGGCCCGGCCGGGCTGGCCGCGGCCTACTATCTTGCCCGGCGCGGTCACGGCTGTACGATTCTCGACGAGAACGAACTGCCCGGCGGACGGCTTCGCACGGAAACGTCCGAAGAGGATCTCCCGGCGGACGTGCTCGACGCGGAAATCGAAACGATCTTGAACTTGGAAGTTGAATATCCGCCCGGCGCGCGAGTAGGCGACAAAGCGGAATTCGACCGATTGCGAGACGAGTTCGACGCGGTGCTGATCGCATGCGGAGCGACGGCCAAGGAGCAGGCCGGGCCCTGGGGCCTGACGACGACCGCCCGGGGCATTGAGGTCGACAAGCACACGTATCGCACCAACATCGAGGGCGTGTTTGCCGCCGGTAACGCCACGCGCACCAAGGGCATGGTCGTTCGTAGCGCGGCCGACGGCAAGGAGGCGGCCGAGGCCATCGATCAGTTGCTTTGCTTGCCGGAGAACGGGGCCGGGCAGCCGGTCACCGGGCCGGGCAAACCGTTTAACGTGCGGATCGGGCGATTGAAAGAGGGCGAGGTGCAGCTTTTCCTTGCCGGCGCGTCGGACGCGCCGCCGGACAACTCGGCCGCCTTCTCGCCGGAAGCGGCCGTCGGCCAGGCCACGCGGTGTATGCACTGCGACTGCCGCGGGCTGCACACGTGCAAGTTGCGAATTCACTCCGACGCGTATCGCGCCGACCCCCGGCGATACACGGCCGAGCGAAGGACGTTCGAGCAGAACCGGCAGCACGCCGACGTGATCTTCGAGCCGGGTAAGTGCATCGACTGCGGGCTGTGCGTTGCGATCACGCAAGCGGCCGGCGAGCCGTTGGGCCTGACGTTCATCGGCCGGGGGTTCGACGTCCGCGTTGGTGTGCCGCTAAGCGGTTCGCTCCGCGACGCGCTGAGCGCCACGGCCGCCCGTTGCATTGAGGCCTGCCCCACGGCAGCGCTGTCGCGGACGGTCTGACAAACCCCCAGCGAGCCGCCGGGCTTGCCCCGGCGCAGTGTGGTTGCAGGCCGGCGCAGATTGATCTGCCGCAGGGCGCGGGGGCAAGCCCCGCGGCGCGCTCTTTGTGCCGTGTTCAACGCTTGCCTTTCAAACAAGCCACCAGCCCGTCGACCACCAGCAGGTTTTCCGGCGACGGTAACCGGACGGCGGGTGATAGGCGGTCCAGGGCGTGGACGATGTAGGCGTCGCTGGGGCGCAGCGCGGCGGTCAACGTCCCGTCGCCGCAGCCAAGATGGACGATCAGGCCGCCTTGCACGCCGGTGGCGTTGAGGATGTGTCCTGCTGCTGCCTCGTCTTGCACTTCCGCGGCCGGCAATAGAGCAGGGACGAGAAACAGAGCCACCGCCATGAAGAGCCCTGTTTTCCGGGATGGACTGAACTTTTCCACGTCAGCGGCCGATAAACGCAAGTGGCGCTCGACCAAACCTGATCCATTCCACGTAACGAAAGGCAGCGGGATGCTAGACACCTCACAACAGTTGGTGAACCAGTTGCTCCAGACCCAGGAGATCATCGCGGGGCTATGCCCGCCTGACGCGTGTACCGCGGTCACAACTGAGGACGATGGGCTTTTCGATATGGCCGCCCCCGTGGCAATCGCGCAGGACGGCTACATGCAGTTCCAGGGCGATACGGTCTGAGCTTGGTCGCTCCCGGCGGTCGATTCCGTGTCACGGATAGCGTCGAAAGAAAAAGAAAACGCCCGACACTCTCCGTGAAGGGCGTTCGTAAGTCGTTGTCTTGCAATGACTTAGATCTCTCATTCTTGCCCGATCCCGGGGCTGCTTTACTCTTCCATTGTGATGCACTCTACCGGGCAGGTGTCGACGCACTCTCCGCAGTCGGTACAGGTGTCCTGATCGACGACCGCGATGTCGTCCTTCATCTCAATGGCCTCGACCGGGCAACCGTCGACGCACGATTCACAAGCGGTACACTCTTCTGCATTTACTTTCGCCGGCATGGAATGTCTCCCATCTGCATTGTCAAACTGTTCAATATGGATGTCAAAAACGCGTGTCGCCATCGGCGACAGCCTGACAAGATACTCATTCGATTCTCGGCGTCAAGGGGCTCCGTCGCCAGTCGGAATGTGTTTCCGTGTCCATGGGTGGGCGAGCTTCGTTCGCATTCTCGGGTTTAGGTAGAAGATTCACCGCCACATGATATTGCGAATCAGTATCGTGGGTGGTAAATGGCGGTGCGGAGGGTACTTTCGCCTTCCCCCCCACGCAGTCGGGGTGCGTTTCAGATCACTGCCCACAGCCCGCGGGGCGTTGCCCCCCGGCTACTCCCCACTGCCCACTGCCCACTCTTCCCCCCTACATCACCGCGAAGTAGATATCGACGGCCAGATCGAAATACTCGTCGGTTAGCTCGAGTGGTACCTTCTGGTACGCGCAGGAACTGCGTATTTGGAGGAGCAGGTCGCGGGGATGGCAGCAACGGAAGGGGCGGTCGGTCTGGTGGTAGTGCTTCTCGATCAGGTTGTCGATGGGGCCGTCGCGATACTCGAAGCCCAACGGCGGCGCCATCAGCCGGAACAGTTCGCGGAACTCCTCCTCGGTCGGATCGATGACCTCGATCTTGTAGGGGATTCGCCGCAGAAACGCTTCGTCGACCAGATCCCGCGGCTCAAGGTTGGTGGAGAAGACGATCAATTGGTCGAAGGGGACCTCGATCTTCTTACCGTTGGGTAGGTTGAGGAAGTCGAACCGCTTCTCCAAAGGCAGAATCCAGCGGTTGAGCAACTCGTCGATCCGCATCCGTTGTCGGCCGAAGTCGTCTATCACCAGCGTGCCGCAGTTGCTCTTTAATTGCAGCGGCGCCTCGCTGATGCCCGTCGCACGGTTGATGGTGATTTCCAATGCTTCCATCGTCAATTCGCCGCCGGCAATGATAGTGGGCCGTTCGATTTGCACCCAGCGACGGTCGATG
>JABMRB010000209.1 GCA_013202865.1 Candidatus Nealsoniibacteriota bacterium
CCCCCACAGCCGCAACCAGCGTCCGTAATTCCCTCCACCTTCGTCTGGCCGCGGTGAACAGCAATCTCGACACGTACTTGCCGGCTCGCTCGTGATCACCAGCCATGACGACGGGGATTCCCATCGCGACCCATCCCAGCAGCGAACCTAGTGCAGCAGCGGGAGTGATCTTGCTTCGCCAGTCCCCGATTTCGATGGCTTCCCACGTGCTTTCGATCACCAGCGCCCGGCATGGATAGCTGAGCAGCCTTTGGATTTCACGGTCAAATCGTTCTCGGTGTTGGCCGATGCATCCCAGAAGGTCGGGCAAGGACTTCCTCTCGATGGCGACGATGTGTTCCAGCCCCTGGACGCTGTAGTCCCCGGTGGCCAGCGTGCCGGGCACCACCTGCAACGGCGCCAAGTCCAGCGGGGTCTGCTCGCGAGTATCCACGATGGCGGTGATCATCTCGGGGCGTAGTTCGGCGGGTATTGGGTTGGTGGTCATTGCACTGGCACCTCCACCGAAACTGCATCGAACAGCCCGAGTTGGGCGGGCATGTTGGCACGGGCGTCGGCACGGTCATCTGTCCGCCATGGCTCGGGATCATCGGCCTGGGTGTTGCCGTCGCCGTGGTGAACAAGCATCCACAGCCGCGTGTGCAGCCGACGCCAACGCTGGGCGTCGAACGGTTCAGCAGCTGCAATGTGTCCGCCCGTCCGCTGCTCGAATGACTCCCACGTCTCGCCTGCGTCGTGCGCGGCCTTGGCCTCGGCAAGCAGGTCGATCCCCGTAGCCTTGGCTTGGCGCTCCTCACGGCGTCGTTTGGCGCTCTTGACGATTGCCTTAACCATCACGCCCCCTCTCGCTGTAGCTGCCTACTGGCCCGTTCTCGCAAGCGTCGTGCCCGGTAGGCTGTCGTTCTGGACTTACCCCGGGGCTGGCAGTGCAGACAGAACCGATCGCCGGTGAACGTCTCTCGGAATTCGAGGGAGTTGCAGTCCGGGCAGGGCTCGACGTCGTCGGGGTGGATCTCGTCGTACTCGACGTGATCGTCCGCGATGATCGCCCCGTCGACGCGAACGTGCCAAGTACGGCCGTCGTGCTCGAAAGACTCGGGCGCCGGGTCTTGCTCAAACCGGGCCTCGACCTCGACGTCGAACTCGGCAAAACCTTCCTCGACGATACGCTCGATTTGGGTGTATACGGACCCGGCGGGCGCCACCGGCTCGACGGCTGCCACGGGCTCGGGCACCGCCGCTGCCCAGTACGGCAGGGGGGTAGGTGGAACAGGTGGAACACGTTCCACTCTATTGTGGCATCTATGCGCTATATGTTTGTTTTTCAAGATTTATCCTCGTACACGTGCAATAGAAAAGAACATGTTCCACCTGTTCCACTCACCCCCCGTTAGAACTCCGTTTTGAGTCTAATTCCGGCGTAGCATCGAACTTTCTTGCCGTTCAGTCGTGGCTGACAATCGCCAAGCAACGGAAACGCCGCGCGAAGGTTGCGACCGAATCCGGCCTGATCTTCCGGATGGTTCCGCCCCCGGTCTTTGCACCATTCGAGGTACGCGTTGAACAGATCGGCCCGCGAAACCTGGGCCTCTGGCGACAAATCACAGCACGCCTCGACGAACGCCGACGCCGGGCTGGCTAGTTCGTACATTTCGTGAACCAGATCGCCGGCCGATTCGGGCTGCACGAAATGCCCGCGCTGTTGCAACCGGGCCCAGCCGCCGATGCCCCAAAGCAAGATGCCCGGCAACTCGCCCAGCAACTTGTCGGTCAAGCCGGTGTCCTCTTTTCCGTACCAGCTTTGTGACAGTCGCAGCACGACCATCCGACTTGCCAGGGCGCCGGACGCATCGGCCAGCCGGGGCAACTCGTTGCTAACGAGGATCAGCCAGGTCGGCAGCTTTGTCGTTACGAACCCCAAGTGTTTGCGGTCGATGGTCAACGCATCTTCGCCGCTGACACTCAATAGCCGTTCGATCACCATGGCCCGATCGCTGCGGCCGGATAGCCGGGCGTCGGGGATGATCGCCACGGATTTGCCGAGCAAGGGCCACAAGCCAAAGTGTGAGCCGAGCGTCGCCAGTGTCGGCCCGGCGACGCTCTCGGTACCCACAAGGCCGCGGATGATCCGGGCAACGGTTCCCTTGCCGGATCGCTTGGGCCCCACGAGGAAGAGGATCTTCTGCTGCGACGTGTCGGCCGTTAGTAGGTAGCCGAACCACTCCTGCAACGCGGCGATGCTCTGCGGATCGTCGGGCCATAGCGCGTTCAGAAACCGGAACCACTCGACGGGCTTGTAGGCGTCGAGGGCAACGTCGTACTCGACGGCAGCCATGGTAAACAGGCGCGGCGTCGGCTTGATCGATGACTCTTTCCCGGCGATGATCGAGGGTAGGTGAAAGATCCCGTTGCGGGCGACAAGCACCTCGTCAGCCGGCCATGGCCCGGGCTTGCCCAGCCAGGCCGGGGTCTCGACGTCCCAGAGCCCGGCCTGGGCCTTGATCTGATCGACGATGTTGCTGACGATCGAACCGGTCAAGCCGTGGGCGTACTGGTTGACGCAACGGATGATCTCACCTCGGACGTGCTCGACGTCGCGCAGGCGATAGGCGCCTTTGACCCAGCCGTAGAACGTGCCGCGATAGTATTGCAGTCGCGAGACGCCGTCCTGTTCACATCGGGCGAGAATCTCTTTCGCTTCGGTGGCGGGGTCGAGCGTGTTGGCCGGCACCTTCGCCGCGCCGGCGTCGACGGGATCGGGCTCGGTGGCATCCTTGAGCAACGCCTGCATCGCGTCCGGGCCGTGCGAGACGAGGTAGTCGTCGAGGCCCACCTTTGCGTCGTTGTCACCGTCCGGCAGCCGCACACACCGGACACGAGCCCCGTGGTTCAGCAGTTGCGCGGCAAGACGCGCCTCGGCGTCCTGAATGTTTGGGTTATCTGTGATATCGCTGTCGAACACGAGGAAGACGGGCCGGCGCTTCCATTCCATCGTGGACAGTAGCGACAGCATCCGTTCGGCTCGGCCGTCTTTCCAGCCGAACACACCAACGAGGCCCAGGCAGGGGAAGCCTTCTTGATCGGCCTTGGCGGATTTCTTCTCGCCCTCAGTTATCAGCAGGGTGGCGGCCGGATCCTCGATTGCGGCGAACGTGCCGGGCGGGACGAATACCTCATTCTTGCGGCCGGATGGGGATTCGTATTTGACCGGTTTACCCTTGAGCTTGCGGGGATTGTCCGGCTTGATCCGGCAGTAGCCGTTGCTGCCATTGGGACCACGGAAGGGGAACACCAACGCCGGGGCGCACCGCTTTGCCAAGCGTCGCCCGAGCAATTGCGTCAGCTTCACATACTCGGCCTCTGAGTAGAACCCGCAGGCAGCGATCGCATCATCCGACAACCCGCTGCCGCGCAGGTCTCTCAAGTGATTCGGGTGTAGTTTCTTTTTGTCTGCCATGATTGAAAAGCCCAAGCCGACGGCCGTGGTGGCCGCCGGCTCGGGCTCCTGCTCCTTAGAGTTCAGGCGTGCGAGCCTCTGTCGGAACGAAACTGCCGATCCGGGTTCCTTCGCCGCTCGGGGACGCCTCGACCATGCACATGTAGCTGTGGCCG
Organism: Candidatus Nealsoniibacteriota bacterium; assembly: GCA_013202865.1. Lineage (GTDB taxonomy): Bacteria > Planctomycetota > Planctomycetia > Pirellulales > Thermoguttaceae > JABMRB01. The sequence continues at coordinate 3,613 of JABMRB010000209.1, forward strand.
AGAAAGTCATCGGTGTCGACCTCCAAATCGTCGGCCGGCGTGGAGCCGGAGAGAGCAGCGAGAAAACGACCACAGGAATTCTTCGGCGTCGGTTCATCCTTGGTCGTCCGGTAACACGGCCGGCCTTCGTGTTCGCCACCGATGACAGAGAAGATCCATTTCCAGCCGGGGCCGTACTCGGGGTGGTCGACCTCCTCGATTCCGTCAAACGTACAGGTGTACGCGCCGATGGGGACACTGTTGTTTTTGATCGTTGCTTTCGGCATTGTGATGCCTCCTAAAATGAACATTGAAATGTAAAAAACACGTCACACACACTCTTGTTTGTAGTTCTTGTCGGTCGCACTCCTTTCTATTGAGAGGAACGAAAACGTCATCTGCCTCCTCGGTAAAAGCCCCCGACCCGGCCGGCACGTTGCCGGCGCGGGCCGGAGAATGAGTCAAACCTCCACCGCTTCCGGCTTCGGCTGGTACGAACCGTCCGGCAGTTGCTCGCACTCGCTGGTGAACACAACCCCCGCTTCCTTTCGCACCCTGTTGAACAAATTCCAGAGAGCGTCATCCGCGAAGAATCCGGTCGTACTGGTCGCGATATACTCGCCGGGTTCAGCACTGAAGCCCTCGTCTGCCATCCGCCGCGACACCTGTTGCAGGGCCTTAATGCCGGCCTCCTTGACACTGTCGGCTTCGACTTTCTCGCGGATGTTTCCGCACGCTACGAAATACCTGGTCATCGTCTCATTCCCCGTGAATTACAGTTGTGCCAGCCGTGGCTGGCTGCGTTCCTCGGTCAAAAAAAGTCGATCACATCCGGGTCGCGACGTTTCCGTCTACGAGTTGACTTCGGTGCAGGCAAGACAGACCGTCGAAGCTCGAACGCCTCGACTTCCCTCAGGTCGATCCTGTACCGCGGCCGCTTGGCGCCCTCTGACGCGATGCTGAAAGCTGCCAACTTCCCCGCCCGAATCAAACCGATGATCTTTTCGGGCTTGCATCGGTAGCGGCGCGCTAACTGGGGCGGTGATACCGTCGAAGACAGATCTGGAACTGGAGGAGTCATCACAGGCCGCCTCCGTCCCGCTCCTCGTCGATGCGGCGGAGTTCGGATTGGATGTACTGAACGTCGGCCTCCGAGAAAATCCGGGCGTTTCCGGCCCAGCTTTCAGGCTGAATGTCGCGGGAGCGGATTACATACTCGATGCGGTGAACCTGCTCTTCGAGACGACGAGCGATCTCGCCGACGGTGTTAGCCACGGGGACCGATTTAGCCACTGGGGCCGATGTGGTCATTGGTCTTCCTCTGATTGAACTACTGAGTCTCCCACACGCTGAATCCCGCAGACATGCGGTTACAGAGGAAGGTCAGTGGTCACGAAAGGCAGCAGAAAACGCCATGTTTGCCGAGAGAAACGGCAAGAGAAGTGGTCATAGCAAGTTTTGGGTGGTCACGCCTCGTTGTGGAAGATGCGCCCTACTGGGCCTTTCCGGCGCGATTGCACACCTGCTAGCTGTGGTAGAGCCGGGCGGCTCCGAGGGCCTGGTCGTCAGTCATGTCCCCGTCTTGATACTTCTCCAGTATGGCTTGAATTGCCGCCTTGTCCTTTGTCGCCACTTCATTGATGGCCCGCCGAAGCGCACGGAGGGTTTCATTGCGGATTGCTTCCGCCTCGACAGGGTTGCCCTTGGCTACCGCGAGCTTTTCGCTGGCGATATCGAGCCCTATCTTGGTTGTGGCGGGCGTCACGCTCGGCCCTCTCTTGCGTGGCAGATCCAGGGCGTCCGCGATTCCCTGCCATACCGGGGATTTTCCGACCATCGTTCTTGACTTCACCCCCAATGCCTCGGCTATCACGTTTCGGCCGAACATCTTTCCTGCCGCCTTCCTGGCACCCTTATCTCCGGCCTGTACCCTTCGGGCTAGTTCGTTGTAGTTGGAGGCCCGCTCGGCCTTGTATCCTTCAATCGCCAGGTCAAGTTCCGGCTGCATCCAGCTCCTCTTCTCGGGCGTGGCGACCTTGCGGGCCTTCGCCCCGCGGCGATTCGGTTTTTCAAGGCACACATCAATCCACGCCAAAATACGCTGCATCTCGGCGGCGGCGATTGGGTAGTCGGTGAATTCGGATGTCGGTTTCTTGGGGGGGCTCTTCCATTGCTTCGAGTTCACTAAGTGAGTGACGAGGCGATAAGCGTCCCGAATCTGGGGGTACACCGGTATAGGCTCACCGACGACGAACGGTGGCCCCCCCTGCTTCGCCACGGCCTCCAGGCAGTCCGGCGTGATACGTTCCCACCCACGTGCCACGTGGGCAATCCACTGGCGAATAGCCGCGGTATCACCGAACGCCGGATAGCTGGATGACTCCCACCCCTGTGGTAACCAGTCCGGCACCGGTTTGTCGTGCAACACAAGGGCAGGGGTGTAAAGGGGCGGTGGCGTTGCGCCAAGCATCTCGCCTCCGCTCGGCGGCACGCGAGCCCCCGAGTCGTTGTTGCTGTGCTCGGTGGCCTCTTTCACGCAAAGTGCTGATGTACTGCCATCCGCTGCCTCGCGCAGCATCTCGGCGACAACTTTCAGCTTTTCTAGCTCCCTGATATCAATCGTATCCCAGTCGCCCTGTCTGTTCGGCTCTGGGGCCATGTGAACGATGTCGGAAATGCGCCGCAGCGTCCGCAGTGCCTGACTTACTTCAAACTGCCAACCACGAACTGTATTCTCGGTTTCTGGCGGTCCAGGATGCGCCTTACGTAATTCGTCGACGTTCTCCAGCCCCGCAAGCTGGTCGGCGGGATGAACCGTGGCAAGCAGCTTATCCAAGTTCTCCATCGCGTCGACCATATTGGTCGCATGTCGCAGGAGTTGCTTGACGACGTCGGGGTCCTCGTCGCTGACGTTCCCCGCGGGCCAAAGAGCCTGTGCGGGGTTCTCTCTCAGCGACGCCCCCATAAACGGGTAGTTCTTGCGCAGCGTGGCCCCCAACTTCTCGGCAGCATCGGCAACCTCGACCAGAAACTCGGCCGATGGATAGACTTCTTCACGAGAGTCAGGCATTGTTCAGTCCCTTTCAACCGGGCCGACCGAATGACTGTCCGAGAGGACTGAACGAAAACTCAGACGAGTCATCCGGTCGCGTGGCGGTGTACGGCCGCCTGCCCGGCAAACGTAATACTACTTGTTCTCCGTCGAATTGAACAGCCACGCCCGAACGTGATCGACCACGGCTTGCAAGCGGGTGTCGCTGATCCGCTCGCGGTAGACGCTGGCCATGTCCCCACGTTGATGACCCATGATGTGGTCGACAGCTACTTGATCGATCGACTCGCCGCCGATCGTCTCGAAGGTGTGGCGAAGGGCGTAGAAGTTCCGCCCGGGCCGATGCAACTTCAAGTCCCTCATCAGCCGCCGTAGCCCGTCTGTTATCCGGTCGGGGTCACTCGTCCTTAGGTGCCGTACCATCGGGTTCCCCTGGGTCGTGAGGAAAACGAGCTTGTCTCCTGGGGTGCCCTTCGGCTTTGCCCGTTTCTCGATCGCCAGTCGCAACGCGGCGACGGTCTCGGGCCACAGCGGGCACCGCCGCTCGGCGCCGGTCTTCGGCCTCGCGTGCTCAATCCATCCAGCGTCCAAATCCAGGGCCGTGACGGGCAGCGTAGCGCAATCATTATTTCCAAAACCACAATTCACACCCAGGAGTATCAACGCCCGCAACGGCGCGCTGGCGGCCCCCAGCATGGTCGTGATTTCGTCGGCCTCGAACATCTTAGGGCCGTTGGCCTGCCGGGCCTTGCGTAGCACGCGGGCGGTCGGAACGTCGAACCCAGGCCCGAACACCACCTCCCGGTCGATCAACCGCGTCTTGTATGCGTAGCGGAAGACGCTACGGGTCAAGATGATTTCCAACTTGCGGGTAGCGGGAGCCAACGTCTTCGCGAGGTTGGCGTTGAGCCGCGAGAAGTCTTCGCTGCGTATATCCGACACCAGCCGCGAGCGGCCGAAGGCCCTCACGAGCCGACCGCACGCCTTGTGATACAACTGAAACGTGTGCTGTGCGATCTCCTCCCGCTCGACCTTCTGCTGCTTGAACGTCAGGAAGTGGTTGACCAAATCTCGAACGGTCAATCCGATGGTCTTGCCCTGGGGCGTGCGGCCGGCGTGCAGGTCGTCTTTGTCGTCTAAGTACCGCTGAAGTGCGCCGTCGGGATCGTCCCAGGGGCCGAAGTAGACCAGCTTTCCCCTAATCTTCTTGGCCCATCGCCGCGTCGCGTGGGCAAAGAGCGGAAAGTCGGGGTACGGCTTGGCGGGCTTCTTTACCGCCCGCTTCCGAGTAGAATTAGCCATAGCGTCGGCCTCCTATTTAGGTCGGTGCTAGGCCCTCCGGTGTGTCATCATCAGGGGGCTATTTTCGTACCCGGGCACCTCTGCGGGTGTCAAAACGGGTGTCACCTAAGCATACACCATGAGGAAAATAGGTCAATACCCCCTATGAAAAGCATGGTTTCCATAGAAACGAAAGACTATCACAAGTAGATCTACGACGCGTGGGGGCCTAGGAAAAGAGGCTCCCTAAGACGGTCGGCCGTTACGATGCCGAGCGTTTCGCCGCCGCTGCCGACGACCCGGGCAAGACTCTCTCCGGCACTCTGCATCTGCATCAATGCCGCGATGTGCGAGGTCTCCGCGGGGATCTCGATCAACTGTCGGAGCGGAACAAGCTCGTCCGAGGGATCCAGTACCAGGTCGATCACGCGAAGATAGCCGATCAGGTCGTGCGACCGTCCCGACCGCTCGACCGGAATGACCGCGATTCGGTAGCGCCCCGCCATGCGGAGCACTTCCGCTTTGGCCATGTCCGAGCGGGCTCGGGGTAGCCGTTCCAGCGGCGCGACGAATTGGGCCACCGGATGCTTGGCCACGGCGAAGATCCCCCGGGCAAGGCTTCGCTGAACCGGGTAGAGGATCCCCGCCTCATGGCCTTCTTCCAGGATGCCTTGCAGTTCGTGCCGGGCCAAAGTCAACCGGACCTGCCCGGACGACTTGCCGACGAACGATGCCAGCAACCGGTTCAGCCCGGTCAGCGCGAGGCTCACCGGAAGGAAGAGGACGACGAACCCCAGCATCAACGGGCCGCCGCGACGCAATAGCCGGTTCGGCGCCTGGAGAAAAAGACTCTTAGGAAGTAGCTCGCCGTAGACAAACAACACCGGCGCCAGGGCCAGCGGCACAATCAACTCGGCGGCCGGCACGTCCCCCATGCGGTCGGCCACCGCGATCACGATCGCCAGCGACGTCAGATAGTTGGCCAGATTGTTTCCGACCAGCGTGGTGGCGACGAACAGCAGCGGCCGATTGGTCAGCCAGACGAGTCCGCGAGCGACCCAATCGCCCCCCAGGGCGTCGAGCACGAGCCGGACCCGGGTGGCGCGGTAGAAGCCGGTCTCCGAGCCGCTGAAGAACGCGCTCAGCAATATCCCCGCGATCGCCAATGTCAAGGCCCCGATCATTGCGGCTGCTCCCGGCTCTGGGTAAGCGTCAACTTGACCAGCAATTGGCCGCGTTCCGGTACCTCGAGAACCTCGAACCGAAACGGGCCCCAATGGCACACGTCGCCGGTTTGCGGCAGTCGTTCGAGCACCTCCTGGACGATACCCGCAACCGTCACGCTCTTGCTCGACGGCCGCTCCTGTTGGAAGTATCTGGCCAGCCGTCGCAGGCTCGTCATGCCGGTTACCTGCCAGCGGTCCGGCGCGATCAGGCGAATCGGCTGGCGTTGAAGCAGCCGCTTGCTCCGGCTGGGAGTGCGGCCGAAGATCGTGTCCAGCACGTCGTCGAACGTCAAGATACCGATCGTCTCGCCGAATTCGTTGACCACCGCCGCCACCTCGCGATCCTGCCGACGCATCACCTCCAGCGTGCGGGCAACGGTCGTACACCAGGGTACGTAAACAACCCGGTCGGCGTGGCGCTCGAGGTGTTCCGACGGCACGCTGGAGATCTTTCTCAAGGCAATCGCGCCGGCCACCTCGTCGCTGTCCGGCTCGGTCACCAGCAGGTACCCGCTACGTGGCATGTTGCCCTGCAGATCCGCCAGCGATACGGGTGGATGGAACGCGTTGAATTGGATTCGGGGTCGCATCAACTCGTCGGCGCGAATCTCCGACAGCGACACGAGGCTTTCGAGCACGTGCTGTTCCTGCTCCAAGAGCGCCGCGTCGGTCGTAGAGAGTTTCACCGCCCGTTCCAGGTCACCCGTGCGAAGATACGGCTCGGGCCGAAACCCGGGCCAGATCAACCGCCGCGAGAGCACGTTGGCCCACCGCAGCGAGGGCATCACCGGGTCGAGCACCCGGACCATCACGGCTAGCGGCGCGGCAACCGCCGCGGCCAGCGTGCGAGGCCGCAACACGGCCAGGCTCTTAGGCAGCATCTCGCTCAATACGATCAACACCAGCAGCGCAGTCACGCCAAACACCCACGCCTCGCTATCCTTCAACCTCAGCCCCACGATCGACGCGATCGAGAAATAGGCGACGTTGACCAGCAGGTTCCAGAACAGCACGGCCGACAGCAGCCGATCCGGCTCGGCCAGCAATCCGGCGGCGATTCGCTGCGACCGCCCGCCGGAGATCATCCGTCGCCGGTCCGCTCTGCTAAGGTAGAACAACGCCGCCTCGCTCGACGAAAAGAAAGCGGAGCAGACAATCAGCACCGCCATCGCGATCAGCCAGGGATAATGTTCCAGGATCAACGAAATCCCCTTCCAAGGAAATGACGAAGCACGAATGACGAATGACGAAAAGAAGACAAGTGAC
>JABMRB010000210.1 GCA_013202865.1 Candidatus Nealsoniibacteriota bacterium
CATCCGATGCACGAGTGGTCTTTGATTTTCTTGCAGTAGAGAATGGCAATGTTGGGCATGATGTCCTCGGGGTTGGGGGTGGTTGTGAGCTTTGAGCAGTGAGCTTTGAGCTTTGATTGGTGTAACCGGGAACATCTTCCCCACATGCACTGTCCATAGCTCAAAGCTCACTGCTCATAGCTCACTGCTCATAGCTCATCGCCCTGCATGCCGAGGCTGGCGTCTTCTCCGGTAATGTGAATTCGTTGGCCGTCGCTGAGTCCTTCCAGTGGCGAGGCGATCAGCTTGCCGGCGGCAGTCAAGCCGGAAAGCACCTCGACCAGGCGGCTGTCGCCGCGGCGTCCGGTGGTGATCGTCACGCGTCGGGCAACGCCGGCTACCCGATCGGCGATCCAGACGAACGATTCGTCCCCATCCTGCCGGACGAGTTGCTTGGGTACGTAGAGTTGCTCTTGTTCGACCGACGCCGCTTCACTTTGCTGTTGCTTGGGGGCAAGGAACGTGGCGTCGACGAGCATCTCCGGCTTGAATACCTCCGGCGGCGCATTGATGGCGACCTTCACCTCCAGCGTGTTCTTCTGGATGTCGGCCCGCGAACTGAGAAAGAGCACCTCGCCCTCCAACGGCTTGGCAATGGCCGGGCTCTCGATCAGCACCGGCTGACCCGGCCGAACCTGCGGCAGGTCGTCGAAGCGGACGTCGACGCGAATCTGGAGTCTGGCGGGCTCGTACATGGTGACCACCGTGCTGCCGTCGCGGTCTTTGCCAGACCCCATGCCGGCGACCAGGCGTGTGCCGGGGCTGCCCCAGAGTTCGTAGACCCGACCATCCACCGGCGCCCGAACCGTCATCCGATCCAGCCGCAACTGAGCCTCGGCCGCCGCGACGTCTACCTGCTCGAGGCGGGCCTCGGCCGAGTCGCGTTTGGCGCGGGCCTCGTCGAGCTGCCGCTTCTCTTCGGTCTTCAATTCGAGTTGCTCTTTCAGGGCGTCGCGTCGGGCCGTCAAGGCGACGATCTCCGCGTCGAGCGACGTTTCCTGTCGCTCGAGTTGATCGACCAGTTCCCTGGCCGTATCCATCTCGCTTTGCGACTGCTGGAGCACGCGGCCGGCCACGGCGTCGCCGGCGCGGACCTTGCCCTCGTGATCGGTCCGGGCGAAACGGTATTGGGCCTCGGCGCTGCGTTGCTGGTAGGGGAGCTTCTGGAGTTGTGTGTCGGCGGCAGCCAGCTTGGCCTGACTCTCGGCCAGTTGAGCTTGAAGGTGGACCGGGCGATCGAAACGAATTTGGGCCGCCGCGAGCGTGGCCTTGGCTAGTTCGAGTTCGGCTGTTTGTAGCTTCACGTCGGCCTCGCACGCCTTCAACGTCAGCTTGGCGTCGTCGGCCACCAGCAGCGCCACCGGATCGCTCTTCTTGATCGGCTGATCCTCGACCACCAGCAGCCGCTCGACCACGCCGGGTGCCAGCGCGGCGACGGCGATGTGCGTCGGCCGCGGCTCGATCCAACCGGCCGCCTTGAAAAGCGGCGTGCCCGCCTGCTGCATCTCGGCCCGGGTGACGTGGACCGGTACCACCAAGACCGGCGTGCCCGGCAGCAACACGTCGCGCAACGTCCACCCCAGCACGGCCACAAACCCGGCAATCAACAGCCCGGGCAACACGTATCGCGCCACGATGTGCTGCCGCGGTCCGCGGCGACGCCGTGCCGGCTCTTCGCGGTCGACCGCCAACTCGCGAAGGTCGACTTCCACTTGGGTTGGCATGGTGCATTTCTCCCATTACGACTCATTGCCCGTACGCACGGCGACGCGCGATCACGGGCGAACGTGGATACCTTTGGCCAAGATCGTGACGTTGCCGACGTCGTCGCGCTCCGCCGTGCCTTGAATCACGACCGTTTGCAGTTCCTTGACCCCCAGCAGATCTTTCGCACCGCTGGAGACGATCTTGTTCGTAGCGTCAACCACTTTGACGAGCATGATGTTGTCGGCCAGCTTGGGCGCGCAGCAAAAGTCCCAAGGCTCCGTACACATGTCTCCCTCTCTTTCGTTGCACGCCTTCAACGACGTGTCGGCGATCCGGAAGGCCGCCATCCCCTCCACCCAGGGATCCTTCTCGCCGCCGATGCGGCCGACGACCACCACCTCGTCGCCGTCGGCGGCCGTCTTGCGAACTTCGCAGACCTCTTGGGCGTCGGCCGGTTCCTCGGCCAGGAGGTACTTTGCGCCGTCGGCCGACGGCTTGCCGGTGTCGCCCGAATCGGCGTCCGTTGTGTTGTCGCCCGAGTTGCATCCGGAAACCACCATGACAACCACCGCTAAGAGAACCCACGTGCATCGACAGGCAAACATCACAATCTCCTTCTTCTTGTCTTCGAGTGAATCATACCGCATTGAGCCCGTCGACGACGGGCATCCGCAACACACGGATCGCCGGCGGGATCGATCCGATCAATCCCAGCAGAAAACCGACAGACAATCCGATCAACATCGCCACGCTGTCGATGCGCAGCTCGAACGCCCCCATCGTAAACCGCACGGCCATACCGTTGACCGCCACCAGCGCAACGGCGGCAGCGAACAACGACGCAGCCATCGCCAGAATCACGCTTTCCTGGGCCAGACTCACGAGGATCGCCCGCCGCGAGAAGCCGATGGTTTGCAGCGTTGCCAGTTCGCGAACCCGCCCGACCACGGCGCCGTACATCGTATTGAGCCCGGCGAAGACCCCGGCCGCGGCCACCAGCAGGGTCACGAGCCAGGCCAGCCATCGCACCGGACCATAGTCGTCCTGGAGTCTCGCGTAGTAGTCGGTTTCGCGAATCATCTGCAACTCCAGGTCGAGCCGCTCCTTGCAGAAGAGGTCGACTTCGGCGAAATTGGCGTCAGGCCGCAAAGTAACCGCCACGACGCTGAGATCTTGTCGCTTCATGGCTTGCTGGAGGTCGTCCAGCCGGCACCAGATTTCGGAGTCGAACGCCGAGCCGTCGGCGGCGAATCGCCCGCTGATCCGCCACGTGCGATCTTCCAAGCGGATCGTCTGCCCCACGGCGACCTCTTCCTGTGCGACGTTCAGCTTCGCGGCGGCGAGCCGGCCGACCATCACCTCGCCGGGGCCGGGCCACTGCCCCTCGGTGATCTGCACTTGACGGCGGACCAGCAAGGCAGCCGGCGTGACGCCGCGCATCAGGCCCGTGGAAGGCTCGACGCGATCGCCCACGCTGAGCACCGCGGCCAAGTACAGCTCGGGCGACGAATATTTTTTCCCGAAACGCCTTTGGATGCCGTCGAGACTGGCCGGCAGCAGATCGGCGGTTCGCATCGGAATCGACGAGTACTCGAGGTTGTCGCCCATCCCCAACGAGAAGACGATCGCCACGCGCGGGTCGCCGCTTCGGGCGAGCGATTTCTCCAGCCCGCGAATGAAGCCCAGGCTGACGAATACCAGGACGATCACGGTCGCCAGCCCGGCAAACGTCAGCGCGCTGCGCAGCGGCCGCCGAAACAAGTTGCGAACGGCAAATTCCCAGGGAAGTCGTCGAAACAACAGCACGGAAGCCGTCTCCCATCCGCCACAGCGCCGAAGGCACGGGCGGCTCAAGGGAAATCGAAACGGGCCAAAGAGGACGGCACCGCAATCGCGGCGCATCGAGAGCCGGCCGCTAGCACAAGAACGAGCAGATTAGCGCGCGCAGCGTCCGCCCGTCGCATTCTGGCAGGCAGTTGATGTGAAGAGGATCGGTCGGCGTCGCGGTTCGGTCCGACACGACCGCGCCGGCCGGTGCCGGCAAACAATCAAACGGGTGCGACACGATCGACAACTCGAAGTTGACCGACTCGACCAGGGCCCCGCTGCAGATGCAGTTGCGACCGGTGACCTTGCACGGACACTCCGTCGGAGTCGCCGGAGCGCTACGCTGGACAGGCTCGACGTCGTGCGGAGCCTGGCAGCACTGCGAGCAGGCCTGCGACCGGGCCGGCGTTGCTTGTTCGCGTGCAGCATGGATTTTCGACAGCATGCCGCAAAGAACCGGACATGCGGCCAATTGCGTTGCGAGCAGTAGATGGATTGCTGACTTGAGCATCGATAATCGCGCCGTGGAACACCCCTCAAACTACTTGCTAGATTATAGGAGACGCGATCCGCAACGTCAAGGTGGAGTGCCTGCCCCTGTTGTGGGGGTGAACGCTGCACTTGCGCAATGCAGGCTGGGTTTGGCGTTGCCGTCCAATACGCAGCACTTAAGCGGTTGTCAAATACGGTTAGCCTCCATGCGATATTCTCCTGGCGACTTCGCGACCGATCTGGGCATCCGTCCAGTCAGGACGCTCGCCGCGAATGATCCGGGTCATCATTCGCACGGCGGCTCGTTGCATGCCCCAGCCAATCTCCAGCCGCTCGACCTCGGTCTTCCGGGCCAAGACGCGGGCCATGTCGCGATCTACGATTTCCATGGGAAGACGCGTCTGCATCGTCGCTTCTTTCGTTGCCGAGCGGTACAACCAATGCCAAGCGGCCATTGTATGGGATGCGGACAGAATATCCAAGGCAAACGAGACCGCGGGTGGCCCAGGTCTTTTTTCCGGAGGTGGCCAGCCACTTGGTTCGGTTCTTTCGGAAAAAGGCCTGGGTGACAACGTCACAAGAGGATACGACGATAACGAGCACTTCTGCCGACGCGTTGACATCCCGCCGATGGTTAGGATCGTGGGGGCGTCATCCTTCGATAAGGAGGTTGTACCATCGGACGGAGTATGCCGCGATCCTCCAGTCGCTGCGCGACACCGACGATTTTGCGAATAGGTTGAAGAGATCGCATCGTCAACTCCGCAAAATCATCGCTGCCACCCGCGTGTTACGGAGCCCGGGCCGAGAGACTGCCGCTGAGTAGCTTCCCTTCCAGGAGGACCACGCTCTGGCGTAGCTCTCGTAGGGCACTGAGATATGCCAGATTGGCTTGAAAATACGTGCGCTGAGTTGTCAACAACGTCAGGTAGTCGAGCTGGCCTTCACCGTAGGCCCGCTGTACCAGTCGCAGGGATTTGTCCGCCCGGGGTAGAATCCCGTCCGAGTACCGCCGAACCTGCTGTCGGGCGTCGTCGTAGCGGCGCAGCGCCGTCGCCAGCCGGTCCTCCAAGGAGAGTTCCAGCTTCCTCAACTCCGCACTGGCGGCCGACAACTCCGACTTCGTTCGGTAGATGTTGCCCTGGTTGCGATCGAGCCATGGGATCGGCAAACCGGCCTGAACGTTGTACACGTCGCCGTCGGTGAGGTTGTCGTGCCGAAACGCCACCGTCAGGTCGACGTCGGGGATCCGTTGGCGATACGCCCGGCAGATCGCTAGCCGGGCTCGTTCGACTTCGGCCCTGGCGGCGTCCAGCTCCGGATGCTCGCGCAGGATGCCCTCCAGGCACGCCTCCCAGGTATATTCGGGTGCATGTTGTTCGACGTCTCCTTCGACGAAGGTCACCTCGGAGACTGCCGTGCCCACCACCGCACAGAGCCCCCGCCACGCCCGCACGTGATTGTTCACGGCGTTGTCGTGGAGGATACGGGCTTGCTCGGCCTCGATCTCGGCCTGCAAGAGATCGGGCTCGCTGATCTGATCGCCTTGTCGCAGCCCGGAACTGGCCTTGGCCAACTCCTCACCCACGCGAACCAGTTCGATCGTTAGTTCGACCTCGCGTTGGGCCACCAGCACGTCGTAGAAGCGGATCCTTACGTCGTTGAGCACGCGTCGGTGGGCCGCGTCCAGGGCGGCGGCGGCCCGGTCGACCTGCCGGGCGGTGATCGCCCGATCTAGGCGCTGTTTGCCGCCGGTGATCAGTCGCTGACTGACCATGATGCCCTGCTTGCCGGCCGTATCTAAGATCCCGACCTCGCCGGCCGAGTAGCCGACGACCGTGTTGGGATAGAGCCCCGCCTGGACCCACTTGCCGCGGGCCGCTTCGACCCGGGCAGCCGCGGCCGCCACCGCAGGATTGCACTGCACGGCCAACACTTCAAAATCGGCCAAGGCCATCCCGGCGTGGATCTCGGGGCCCGGCCGCTCGGGCGTCGCCGGTTGGGAATCGGTGAAACTGGCCGGACGGACTTGCCCGACAGGCCGGCCATCTGCCGTCGATTCGCACTCCGCGGGGTGATGGACGCATGGAACGTCTGTCTGCTGCGCGGAGCGACACCCCAGAAGCACTGTCAAACTAGAGACTAGCAACACGCGAAGCACGACTTCTTTCGCCTCCCTGGATCGACCGGCAGCAGATGATAGGACGCAACTGGCTGGCCACCATCCCCGATGCGCGCAGACGACCCCCTATAATGTTCTCGACCGCGGCAAATGTGTCGGTTGAGCGGAAAGTGACGATTGTCGTGGTAGTAAGGTGGTCGACATCGTCGGAAAGTCTACACCTCTTACCAGCGGCCGGTATGGGCAAATGGGGTACATGGCGCCTATGGGTTGTACGCGATGGAATGGTGGTTTGGGGCGGGTGGGGCGGGAGTGCCGGATATAGGTGATTTTATGGTCATGCCGATTGCGTAAAACGCCGAAAATATCAGGAGGGTGGGCATGGTCTCGCTTTAAGTACAACGCACCTATAGGGAATTCGGATATGGTTGGCCGAAAATGGGACGTCACACTGATCGGCGCGGCGCTGACCTTGTTGTTGGCTGGGCCGGGCTTTTCGCAAGATGAGACTACACCGGTTCCCGTCGACCAGCAGTCGGTTGTGGAGTTCACAGCCTCAGAGTACGCCCCGCACGAGGGCGAGTGGGCAGCGGAGACCATGGCGACTTTGCCTGCCGAGTTCTCCGCCAGCGGCATGGTCGTCCGGCCGGCGTGGTATTTTCAGGCCGAGGCGTTGGCTCTGAAACCGGATATTTCCGGCGCCCCAACGTTTGCGGAGCTGGTCGATCGGGTGTGGATAGAAGACGCCGACGCCCCCGGTACATGGAACGCGACCGACACGGTGACGCAGAGGCTCGACGTGGGTGACCTGGGCCTGGCGTACCGGGGCGGTGGGCGGGCGATAATCGGCCGCACGCTTGGCACGCACGGCGCGATGGAGGTTTCGTACTTTCAAGTGGGCAACTGGGACGACATCGCCGCCGTGCATGACGCGATCCCATTCGTCGATGCGGTTGACGCCGGCGGCAACCCCACGACCACGTTTCCCGCCAGTCTCTTCTCGCCGTTTTCCGATTTCGGCGACCCGGCGATCGTCGGCCTCGACTACAACAGCATGGCCTCGATTGCCTATAGCTCGCGGCTGTACAACGTCGAGTGGAACCTGCGGCGGTGGGTCTACATCGATCCGGGGCAGACACAACTCTCAGTTCTGATCGGCTGGCGGTACATCAATCTGGACGAAACGTTTTCCTATCGAACTGTCTCCGCGGAACCGGGCCCCGGCGACACGACCAACGACGTGGCAATTGAGGCGGCCAATCGGATGCTCGGTGTGCAAATCGGTGCGATGTATAAAGCACACATCCAACCGAACTGGTGGGTTGATTGCGAGGCCAAGGCGGCATTCTTCGACAACAACGCCGGCCAGGACACGGAGTACGTACATGCGGGCGTCGTGGCATACGCCGGCACGCACAACGGCAGCCGTTGGGAACACATCTCGAGCTCGGCTTTCGACCTGAAGCTGACGCTCACGGCCGAAGTCACACCCCGGCTGGCCGTCCGCGGCGGATATCAAGCCCTCTGGCTCTACCACGTGGCACTCGCACCGAACAACTTCAACACCGACGTCGGCGCCCTGGTTTCCGGCCCGGCCCTGCTGAACGACTCCGGCAACGTGGTCTATCACGGCCCGCATCTGAGCGTCACCTGCATCTGGTGACGGTGACACAACGGTACCTACGCTCGCCAGATTTCGGATGGTGGTGCGTTGCACCGTCTGGCGATGGTGGCTACCGGGTAAATTTTCATCTGCCGCCCGCCGCAAACACCCAACGAGATAAGCTGGGGTATCTAGGGTGTTGTTGCCGATAGGATAAGGTGATGTAGTCCGGGTCCGCTTGACGGTTGGGGACTTGATGCGTGATATTGTAGGACGCTACGGAAAGCATCGCAACGAGAAGTCCCCTGCTTGCCATAAGGCAGTAGGGTTTTCCTGATTTTGCTGGATTACCCAGATTCCCAGTAGTCGCAGCGGTTAATCCCCGATGAATGTTCCAACACCGCACTACTTGTTGTTTTCCGAAGCGGATCGGCGCGAAGAGCCGGGCGGATGGCGGTTTGCGCTCTGCTTGGCCGACGGGACGGTCGAGCATGAGGCGGCCGACGTGGAGCCCGAGGTCCGCGGCGAACGGCTCGATCTGTTGACGGTCGTTCGGGCGCTTGAATCGCTCGACGAGCCGGCGCAGGTAACGCTGGTTGGTTGTAGCCCGTACGTTCGGCAAGGGTTGCGATACGGCCTGCCGGAGTGGCGCGACAACGGGTGGCGGTGGGAGTATTTCGGCCAAATGGTGCCGGTGAGAAACGGTGACTTGTGGCAGCGGTTCGACCGCGTGCTGCGATTTCATCAGATTCAGTGCCGGTATCGAAGGATTGACTGCCCGCACGTCAGTGCCCCGAAAGCGACCGCGGCCGGGCAACCGTCGCAGCAGGGCCCGGCACGAGAAGATATTGAGATCAGCCGCGTTGAGGCCCCCGTTTCAACGGCGAGCCGAACGGACGGCCGGCAACGGGAATTTCGGTTGCCCGGCGCATGGACCGTGGGGCGGCGAACCCGAGCCCGATGGCGGCTTTGGCGGTACCGAATCACGCGGCGGTGGACGAGTATGGTATCATGGCCTCGGCGTGCAGAGCGTGCCGGGCCTAGCGTTTGAGCGAAATGGAAAGCGTAGCTGCACTCGCCAGAGTGCGGAACTTCCACGGTCTGGCGACCGTGGCTACCCCAAGATCAAAGTGTACAAGGAGGTACTTGTGCGTACCACGCTAGAGTTGGACACCATTGGACGGTTGGTAGAAGGTAGGCACGAGAACCCGTTCGACCTGCTGGGCCCGCACGAAGTAGACGATTCGGGTCGTCGGGCGTTGGCGGTGCGGGCTTTTTTGCCCGGGTCGCGTCAGGCCTGGGTGGTTGATCCGGCCCATGCCGGGCCGGAGCGGCCGATGCGCCGGATCCATCCGGCCGGCGTGTTCGAGGCAATTTGTCCGTGCCAGGACGAGGACAAGCCGTCGCGTTACATGATTCGGTCGACGGACGAGGACGGAAAGAACCAAGTAATGCATGATCCGTACGCATTCCCACAACTGCTGACCGACTACGATCTCCACCTGCTCAACGAGGGCACGCATTGGCAGTGCTACGAGAAGTTGGGGGCGCAGTTGCGTGTGATCGACGGCGTGGAGGGTGTGAATTTCGCCGTCTGGGCCCCCGATGCCACGAGCGTGAGTCTGGTCGGAGATTTCAACGGCTGGGACGCACGGCGCCACCCGTTGCGCAAACACGTCCCCAGCGGTTTCTGGGAACTGTTCGTTCCGGGGCTCGGCGAGGGAACGATCTACAAGTACCAGATCCGCCATCACGATAGCGTCTGTGAGAAGGCCGACCCGTTCGGTTTCGCGGCCGAGGTGCCGCCGCGAACCGCCTCGAAGGTAACCGATCTGCAGCGTTATCACTGGCACGACCTGTCGTGGATGGAAGCCCGACGGGAGACGGACTGGCTTCAGAAACCGCTCTCGTTCTACGAGGTACACCTCGGTAGCTGGCGGCGGCCGGGCGACGATCCCGAAGGCTGGTTGAGCTATCGCGATCTGGCGCACCAGCTTGTCGATTACTGCAAGGAGATGGGCTTTACGCACCTGGAACTGTTACCGGTCAGCGAGCACCCGTTCTCCGGCAGTTGGGGCTATCAGACCGTAGGCTACTACGCGGCCACCAGCCGATACGGCACGCCGCAGGACTTCATGTACTTCGTCGACCTGTGCCACCAGAACGACATCGGCGTACTTTTGGATTGGGTACCGGCACATTTTCCGCGTGACGGTCACGGGCTGCGGCGGTTCGACGGCACGGCGCTCTACGAACACGCCGACCCCCGGCAGGGCGAGCATCGCGACTGGGGTACCCACATTTTCAACTACAGCCGGCACGAGGTTCGCAACTTCCTCACGTCCAACGCGCTGTTCTGGTTCGACAAGTACCACATCGACGGCATGCGGGTCGACGCGGTGGCGTCGATGCTCTACCTGGACTACAGCCGGGAAGCGGACGACTGGGTCCCCAACGAATTCGGCGGTCGTGAGAACCTCCATGCGATCTCGTTTCTCAAGGAGTTCAACGAGCAGGTCCACCTGCAATTCCCGGGTGTGCTGACGGTGGCCGAGGAATCGACCGCCTGGCCCGGCGTCTCCCGCCCGACGTATCTCGGCGGGTTGGGGTTCAGCCTGAAATGGAACATGGGCTGGATGAACGACACGCTGAAGTACATGCGGCACGAGTCGATCCACCGCAAGTATCACCACGACGAGCTAACGTTCAGTTTGATCTACGCGTTCCACGAGAATTTCGTGCTCCCGCTTTCGCACGACGAAGTGGTCCATTTGAAGGGCTCGTTGATCGATCAGGTGCCGGGCGACCTGTGGCAGAAATTCGCCAACTTACGGGCGCTGTACGGCTACATGTGGACGCATCCCGGCAAGAAGCTGCTGTTCATGGGCGGCGAGTTCGGCCAGTGGAACGAATGGGACGTCGACAGCAGCCTGCAATGGCATTTGATGCAGTGGGAGTCGCACCAGGGCCTTTCCAAGTGCGTGGCCGATCTGAATAAGCTGTATTGTCGCGAGAAGGCGATGCACGAGTTGGACTTCGCCGGCGCCGGGTTCGAGTGGATCGACTGC
>JABMRB010000211.1 GCA_013202865.1 Candidatus Nealsoniibacteriota bacterium
AACTCGACCTAACCCGTGAAACCACAGTCACTTGACAACGGCCACTCTCTCCGGCACACTGAAAGATTTGACAACTTTACAAGCCAGACTGCGGGTAAACCTAAGGCATAGGGCTATCGTCCAGGTACAAGCCCGAATTGAACTCGGAACGATTGCCCCCATCGGTCATATCGAAACGCGAGTTGTACATGACCAGGTAGTGGCCGGCGTCGGCCAGGGTGATGTTGGAGCCGGAGAGACTGTATGTCCCCGCGTCGCGTACGGTGTCGTCCCACTCGTGGGTAAAGGTAGTTCCCTGGGCGATCGCGTCCGCCCCGCCCAATTCCTGATAGATGGCGATTTCGCCGACCACGGCAAAAGCGTTACCGGTAGCCAGCAGGACCAGCCACAGGCATAGGCATAGGGCCGCGCCGAGTGAAAGGGTTCTGTGTGCGTTCATCGTCTCATCTCCCGAGTCTTGTGAAAAGTGGTGACTGAACTATTTATGGAAAGCGCGATTGCGCAAGGGGAACCTGATTACCAAGTAGGGAGCCTCGTAACCGAACTGGTCACGTGGTGGTTCTGAGAGTCGGCCGATCCGGCAGTATTTACCGGAAGATAGAACGCACCCGCAAAACGGGTGAGCCATCCTAATTGGCCGACGCGCTGCCTCGAGATGAGGGTGGAAAAGCAACCGAAAACACACAAACCGGCCGAGCTACGAATGGCCCGACAGCGGTTCAACGACTGCGCACTCCTCTGCGTCCGCCGTCGATTCTAGCAGAATCCTACGAAAACACAAGTACCGGTTCATGAAATAATCTCAAAATTCGGGCGCGACCCCGCCTATAAGGTTGGCCTCGTATGCATCTGTAGAAGGGTGTGATGGCTGGCGAAATGGCGGAAAATCTGCTACAATCGCTACCATCAGTGGGTCCGCTCGGAACGTGCCAAGGCCGAAGCCGACTTCTACAAAGCCAAGGAACTTGGATATGACGGAGTCAACCGGGGCGACGCCTATGACGACAAGGCGATCGCCGACTACACCGAGGCCGTCAACCTCGATCCAACAAACGTCAGAGCCTACCTCGATCGGGCCAACGCCTATTCGCTCGCCAGTCGACAATATTGACCTGCGTGCCCATTTTCGCCCCGCGGACACTGTTTTGCCTGGACCCGGGACAATGCCCCAGGCGTCACAAAACGTTCCTTTCGCGGCTCAACCGGACGCAACCCGTTAATCAGCCGGAAGTTAGCTGTTCGCTCTCCGATAAACTCATCTCGTAATTCAAAGCTATCAAAAAACGTTAAAAGGAGGCAGATTTGAGACAGCCTTTTTCGCCGCCACACCACCCAACCGGGGGAACGTGAAAGTCAAGTCACCAGGAGAACCCTGGCTGGATATCACGTGCAGGCCGAACGCTCATTGAGGCACGAGGCTCAAGGGCGTGCTGAGTCATGCCGTAAGCCGGCTCCCGGCCTCGCCGCCACCGGACCCACCACCGTCGCCTCCCGTACGCTGAACTCGGCCCAGACCGGCAAGTGGTCGGAAACCTCTATCGCCTCGTCCATCGACAACCCGAACTCAGCCAACAGGTCGAACACGCCGCCCGTGCCGGTGAACTCTGCCGTCTTCTGCCGATTGAACACGAGGTTATCGTAGGCTTTCGTTCGTCTCGTGTTGGTCTGCCGGGTCGGAGGTGGTCAGTGCGGCGATGATTTGGGGAAGGTCGTGGGACATGCCAAAAGCTTACTTCCTGGTCTTCCGCATCGTCTCGATTCCGAACCGTAGGGCAAGGGATTTCCTTTGGAAAATCGGTTCGCCTCTCCGAGCTTTGTCCAGTAGTTGGTGCCGGCGCTGCCGCGAGCAGTCAGCAAGGTGCTTTCGTAGCCGCTTTTCCGCCGCCTTCGTTGCAGGCTGAGCCAGAGCGACCAACTCGTCGATCTGCTGCGGGGCAGTATGCTGCGACGTGCGCCAGTATGAGTTCCTAGGTGAGTGCGGCTTGCTTTCGTCTCTTTTTGCGAGTCTCGCTCGGCTAGGCTTTGGGCTCGTGTCACGTACAAAGGTCGCAAGATCCTGCCACGCTTTGCAAGCCACTTCTCGCATGGCACTACGCCAAGCCCTGTAGATTGCGGAGTCTGTCAGGCCCGACGCATGCTTTCTTTTTCCACCTCTGGCATAACTGCAATGGAAACACATCGTTGACAGACCACTTCTCAGATTCCCCGCGATGACTTTCTTGGTTCTGCCGCACGAGCACTGGCACAGCCAAAGGATGTTGCGATTAGAATTATGTCCCGCATACCCGATGACCACCCACTCGCCGAATGTCTGGTCGAGCAGGTTCGAGCGGACCGTCTTGGGCACGTTGCGGTTGGGTTTTGGCATGGGTATGACAGATAGGCAGTGAGTTTGGGGACAACCACTGGTTTCTACCGAATGGATGCCGGTTGCGTCAAGGCCACTGACGGCAGCAAGATAGCCGTCGAGCGTCGTAGGCTGTGTTAGGTGTCGGACTTCGGCGGCGGGGCCTTCTTGGGTGCTGCGAGCCAGGACACGAACCAGAGCAAAGAAATGGGGACTGCAAGAATCAGCAGCGTTGTCCATGGGGCTTGCCTGAACACAGAGACTACCAAGCAAGACACGAACAATAGTGTCAGCACTGTCCTCATTCGGAGAAATGATTCCATCGTTCTCACTTCCGCTTCTTTCGCTGGCGATAGTCTTCCAGGATCTCCTCTCGGAACCAGGTGATTCCGTCAACCACCGCTCGGAAGAGAAGCCAGATGATGGCAGCGATGCCAATCAGTACCAGCATGGTCGGCCAGGGGGCGAACGCAAACAGGGCGACCATGCCTTCCCTCCGATACGCTAGAGTAGGGCTTTCGACAATGTCTACGCCTTGCCCAGAGATGGGCTGCGGCACCAGTCATCATGGCGCGGCGGCCGGCTGTTGTCAACAGTATGTCGGGCCTGAATCACCCAGGGCTCGCGGCAGTTCTCGCAATCGCCGTCTTCGTCGAACCCTGCGTGGCCGCAGTTGGGGCAGGTGACGGAGGCTATTGTAAGAATCTCACCCTCCGCCCATTGCTTTTGAGCAAGCTGAAACTGGTGTGCAAAGGGGCGTTTCTTACAATCCCAGTCCCAGCTACTGTCCGTCGCATTCCTACGACCACAACGTAGCCAGCAACAAATCCACAGCCTCCGCAGCAACGTCTTTCTGCACCGAACGCTGGGTGGCTGGCTGGTCGAGGTCGGTGAGCCAGGCCAACTCGGCCAGCGGGGACTCTGGGGCTGCTTCCCCCTCACCGCTGAGATCGATCAACTTCAACGCGTTGAAGAAACTCGTCTGATTGTTGCGGGCTAGCAAGACATCGACGGCGTCGACTCGCCCGTCGCGATCGAAGTCGTAGGGGAAGGTAACGTCGGCGGGACTGGATATCAGGTTGCGGGGGTTGTTGCGAGCCAGCAACAGGTCGGCCGTTGTGACCGTTGCGTTGTCGCCCGAGTTGCCCGCCTCGGCGACGGCGTTGCCGAAGTAGAAAACGTCGTCGTCGGCCAAGCCCAGATTGGCCGCCTTGACGGTCACTTGCAGCCACGTGTTGCGGATGGCATTGTCCGGCCAAGTGATCGTCACGCGGTCGGCATCAGGTGTGTCCGGGCTTTGGCGAATTGTGGCCGCGTCGGGCGCCGGACCCTCGGGCCAACTACCCGGGTTGTCATCGTTGCCCACGTGGAAAGCGAAGTAGTCTTGCAGGTTGGCGATGGTCACACTGTCTGGGTTGGCCAGTCCGGCAATGTCGACCATGATTCCGTTGATTCCGCGGCTGTAACTGGTGTAATTGGCTTTCGTGGCGATATCGCCGGGCAGCAGGGGCGTCTTGTCCGTGGCGATAGCATCATCGTCGGTTCGGCCTTCGGCCGGGTCGTCGAACGTGGAGTGGTTGTAGAAGATTGCCAGCGTCAACACGGCCGTGTCGTCGTTCTGGAT
>JABMRB010000212.1 GCA_013202865.1 Candidatus Nealsoniibacteriota bacterium
CCCGAGAAGAGGCCGAAGACCAAGTCGACGACGTCGCCAGCGAAGAATAGTCAAAAAGCAGTGAGCTATGAGCTATGAGCAGTGAGAAGTGAGAAGTGAGCAATGAGCAGTGAGAAGTGAGAAGTGAGCAGTGAAAAGTGAGAAGTGAGAAGCTCATAGCTCATAGCTCATAGCTCATAGCTCATAGCTCATAGCTCATAGCTCATAGCTGACGACTGAAAACTCCCTCCCCCCCGGAGTCCACCCGTGAACGATACCCGACAACTCATCCGCGTCGGCCACAGTCCCGATCCGGACGACGCCTTCATGTTCTTCGCCTTGGCCAAGGACAGGATCCCCACGGGCGAGTACCGCTTCGAGCACGAACTGGTCGACATCGAGACACTCAACCGCCGGGCCTTCTCCGGTGAGTTGGAACTGACGGCCGTCAGTGTCCACGCCTACGCCCATCTCAGCGACCAATACGTGCTCTGCAACAGCGGGGCCAGCATGGGCGACCGCTACGGACCGATGCTCGTCGCCCGATCCAAACGCCCGCTCGCCGACTTCTCCCGTGCGACGATCGCCGTGCCGGGCACGCTCACCACGGCCTTCCTCGTGTTGCGGATGTGTCTGGGCCCCGACTTCCAGCACGTGGTCGTCCCGTTCGACGAGATCCTCGACGTCGTGGCCGCCGGATCGTACGAGGGGACCACGATCGACGCCGGACTGATCATCCATGAGGGCCAGTTGACCTACGGCCAGCAGGACCTCGAGTTGATCGTCGACACGGGCCAATGGTGGTTCGACGAGACGGGCTTGCCGCTGCCGCTGGGGGCCAACGCGCTGCGCAAGGACCTTGGCCCGGAGACAATCTGCGAGGTCCACCGCCTGCTGCTTGCGAGCATCCGCTACGCCCTGGAGCACCGCGAGGAGGCGTTGAGTTACGCCCTGGGTTTCGGCCGCGGTCTGAACCATGCCAAGGCCGACCAGTTCGTCGAGATGTACGTCAACGACTGGACGCTCGACTTCGGCCCCCGCGGTCGCAAGGCCGTCGCCGAATTGCTCACCCGGGGCCACCGCGCCGGCGTGATCCCGGAACTGATTGAGCCGGAGTTTGTGGGGGTGCCCGGTTCGTAGCGCCCGGTTTGAAGCGAATTCTCTGCCGTCGATGTGTCCCAAGGGCGGTTCTGCTGCAAGCGCAAGTCGTTGTTGGCAAAGCGGTTGCGCTGTGCTCTGCCCGCCCGGGCAGAAAAAGAAAAAATCCTGCCGGCGGTTGCTTGCAGTGTTTTTTGGTTCTGTTACAATCAATAGTGTAGGTAGATGAGAGGGATTGTGGCGATTTGTCGGGTCCGTTCAGGTTTACCGGTTGTTCGGGTCGTTCGTTGCTCGGGTCTCTTCTCGCAGTTCGTGTATCCACGGTTTCCAATGGTTGTCCTCGACACCAAAGGCAGCACGTTGATTCATTTTCCATGCGTTGCCCGTTCTGGTTCAAACCGATCGCGGGAGATTCACTCGGGAGAGACGGTCGGTAAATACTCCGAGACGCTTTCGTGCGACCGCGTGCGCGCCGGCGGAAGCGCGGTGGAACCTTGTCCCTGTAAATAGATACGCACTTGTTCTTCCCCTTGTTCAGGAGAGTGACCGATGAGACAACTACTGACGACGATTGTGGCAGTAAGCCTGCTGTTGGGCTTCGGTGGTACGGCGGCCGCGGTGGTAGTTCCGCCGATCCTGGACTATCAGGCTTCCTTGGATGACGGGCTGAACGACATCTGGGAGAACCTCAACGGGATCGGTACCCACAATTGGACGCTCAACGGAGCACCGTGGATACCGGCCGGCACGAACGTCTTCAACATCACGAATACCTACCAGTTCGACGGCGCAACCGTGGCCCAGACCCTCGATTTTGAGAAGATCGACGGCATCAATTATGACAAAGGGCCGGCCACCTTCGAGTTCCTCTTCAAGCCTGTCGACCTTGACGTCGGTGACAAGGAGATCATCTTTGAAAGCGGTGGCGTTACGGACGGCTCCGCGCTGTATATCCAGGACGGCGTCTTGAAGTGGGTGAGTAAAGACAACAGTAACCGCGTCCGGGCCTCGTTCGACTTAACCCCGATTGGCACAAGCGATTTCATCCACGTGGTGAGCGTCGCCGATATCGCCGCCAACACGGCCCAACTCTACGTCAACGGCGCTGCCGGGACGGTTGGAGGCGGTGGCGATCCCAACGACTGGTGTGGCGGCAACGACTCGGGGCTGGCCGGTGAGTGGAACGCGACCCCTGAGAGCGGCACTTCCTTCGAGGGCCAAATCTCGCTGCTGCGATTCTACAACTCCCTGCTGGTTCAGGCCGACGTTGACGAACTCTACACGATCCTGACGACCATCCCCGAACCCACGCTTACCTGGGACGCTCTGGGCGACGCGGAATGGGCCGACCTGACCGGCGGCGGCGGCACTGATTCGCACTGGCTCGGCGGTGATCTCGATTCCGTTCCAGGCTCCTTGACCCCGACCGTGGTCGAGACCAGCACCGTTTGGATCGACGGCCCGCGCGAGGCGCTGACGCTGACAATCAACAGCGGCACGGTCAACGTCCGAAGCGGCGGCGTGCTCGACGTCTACGACAGCCTGTTGCCCTCGGCCGGTACGCTGGCCATCGACGACGGCGGTGAGGTCAGCGTCGCGGCGACTGTCGAAATGTCCGCCGACAGTACCGCCCAAATCGACGGGGTCCTGGGTGCCCTGGGCAACGTGACCCTGGCCGGTACGGTCAACGTCGGGGCTATCGGCGAACTGGAAGGTGCCAACGTCAACCTGCCCGTCGGCAGCATTGCCCAGATCGACGGCCTGATGGCGTCGGCCGGGACGATCGACCTCGCCGGAACGGCCACGGTGGGTGTCGACGGTAGCGTCGACGGCGGTACGGTCAATCTGGCCTCCGGCAGCACGGTTACGCTCAACGGCTCCGTCGAAACCGGCACGTTGAACATCGACGCGACTCCGACGGTCGGCGTCGGTGCGAGTATTTCGGCGCTGACCGCCATGAACGTCAACACCGATCTGAACGCCAGCGGCGCCACGCTCGCAACCGACACGGCCGCGGTGACCGTCCCCGGCGGCGTCACCTTGACCTACGACCAGGCCCTGGCCGTCGGCGGGCTCGACCTGGAAGGCACCGTCGACCTCAGCACCGCGCTGCTTGACAAGACAGTCACCGTCACCGGCGGTACGTTGCGGCTGGCCTCGGTAGGCACGTTGACCGGCGTGGATACGATCGCGCTGGACAGCGGCACGCTGAACATCTCGCGAATCGTCGCTCCGGGCGTTGCCCCCGCCGCGGCGCCGTTGGCCCACTGGGCCTTCGACGAAACGTTCGGCGTCGAAGCGCCCGACAGTTCGGGTAATGATCGCGTCGGCTCGCTGGCCGGATTCCCCACCGAAGACGACTCGCAGTGGGTCGACGGCGTGATCGGCGGGGCGCTCGCGTTCGACGGCATCGACGACCAGGTCAACATCACCGGCTACAAGGGCGTCCTCGGTTCCGCTCCCCGGACGATCACCGCATGGATCAAGACCGACCACACCGACACCACGCTGATCAACTGGGGTAACAACAGCTCCGGAGAGAAGTGGACGTTCCGCGTGGAGGGCAGCGGAAGGCTTCGAGTTGAGGTCAGCGACGGCTCCTCCGTCGCCACCACCGATCTGCGCGACGACGAGTGGCACCACGTGGCCGTCGTCTTCCCCGAAGACCTCGACCCGACCACCGGGGATCTGCTCTTCTACGTAGACGGACAACTGGAAAACCGGGCGAGTCTGGGGGACCTCCCGATTGGGACCACGGCGGGCGTCGACGTGCGGATTGGCCACGATTTCAACGCCGCCGGCCGCCGCTTCGACGGCACGATGGACGACTTGCGGCTCTACGGCGAGGCCCTCAGCGCGGCCGACGTCGCCGCCATGTTCGGCGGCGAGGTGCCCCGCGATATGTCGAGCACGAGCCTCTCGATCAGCGGTGTGTCGACCGTGAACGCCGCCTCGGCCGGTGAAACGATCTTCGCCGGTGCGGAACTGCTCGATGGCAGCTCGCTGACCCTCAGCGGCCCGGGCAGCTACAACCTGACCTCGCTGACGCTGCCGACCGGCCCCGCTACGGCCACGCTCGATGCGCTGGTAACCACCGTGCCGGGCCCGATCACGGCCAACGGCGGCACGCTGATCAAGACGGGCGCCGGCGAACTGATCCTCGACGCTGACGGCAGCGGTCTGGCCGGGGCAACGCTCGACCTGCAAGGCGGCCGAACCGTCAGCGTCCAAGGCGCCACCAGCCCGCTAGGAACCGCGGCCGTCCGAATCGGCGACGCTGAACTACTGCTGGCAGCCTCCGGTGCCACGGCCGTCTACGACAACGCAATCACGGCGACCGGCATCGGCACGTTGACCGTCGGCGCCGGCGACGCGGCCGGCGCGGTGCCCGGCGTGGCTGTCACGCTCGGCGGAACCAACGGCCTGACGCTCGATCCCGCCAGCATGCTGACGCTGAAGACGACCGACGGCTACACGCTCGATCTGGCCGGCAGCATCGCCGGAACCGGGGAGTTGATCGTGCCCGGCGCAGTCACGCTGAACGTCACCGGCGCCGCTTCCACGATCGCCGTCGGCGGGTTGGATCTGGCCGGCTCTCTGGTGCTGGACGCGGCCACTACTGACAAGACGGTCACGGTCCAGGGTGGCACGATGACCTTGAGGAATATCGCTACGCTGACCGGTGTCGACAACATCGCGCTGAGCGCCGGCACGCTCTCGGTCAGGCAGAAGCCCGTTGCAGGGATCATCCCGGGCGCGCCAGCAGCCGCCTGGACGTTCGACGAAACCGCCGGTTTGACGGCCGGGAACGCGATCACGCCGGGTACGAACGACGGTGCATTGATCGATTACGTGGACGACGACTCCCAGTGGGTGGCCGGTATCCGCGGCGGCGCGTTGCACTTCGACGGCACCAACGACTTCGTCGACGCCGGTACGACCGACCTCACGGCCGCTTACACGGTCGCGATGTGGGTCAAGACCGACGGCATGGTCCAGAACAGCCAGTACAACTCGCCGTTTGTCAGCGCCGGCAACGAGGCTAGCGGCAACGGTTTCCAGATCGACGTCGGCGCCGAGATCGGTGGCAACTACCGGTGGAGGGGTGGCCCCAACGTCAACATGGGACCGGCCAGCGACGACTGGATCCATCTGGCCGTGACCTTCGACGGCACGACCGTCAACACCTATTACGACGGCCAGTTGGCCAATACGAGTGTTACGGACGGGATGACGTTCGATCAGTTCCTCTTCGGACGCAACCGGGCGAACGACTGGAAGTACGAGGGCACGATCGACGACGCCTACGTCTACAACACGGCCCTGTCGGCCGAGGACATCGCCGCCATGTTCGGCACGCCGACGGCTCCGGATACGGCCGGGTTGAACCTGCAAGTCGATGGCCCGTCGGCGCTGCAGTCGAACTATGCGGGTGAGACGGCGTTGCCTAGCCTCACGCTGGCCGACGCCTCCACGTTGACGCTATCGAGCCCGGGGACGTTCGCCTTCGGCACAACAACGATCCTCTCCGGCACGGCCACGATCGACATGCCGATGGCCACGACGCTCGGCCCGATCGCGGCCAACGGCGGTACGCTGGTGAAGACCGGCGCGGGCGAACTGATCCTCGACGCCGACAGCAGCGGCCTGACCGGAGCGACGCTCGCGGTCAACGGCGGGCAGATGGTTAGCGTCCAAGGCGCCACCAGCCCGTTGAACAACGCGGCAGTCCAAATCGGCAACGGTGAACTGCTACTGGCGGCCGCCGATCCGGGCGGGTCGATCGCTTACGACAACGCCGTCACAGCCACCGGCAACGGCACGTTGACCGCCGGTCACGGCGGCGTGGCCGGTGCGGCCGTGGCCGCCGTAGTCACGCTCGGCGGGGCTACCAACGGCCTGACCGTCGATGCCGGCGCAACGCTGAGCGTCGAGACGGATTCCGGTTACACGCTCGACGTGGCCGGCAATACAGTCGTCAGCGGCACGCTGGCGCTCAACAGTGAAAACATCACCGGGATGACGAACGTCTCCCTGACGGGCGGCACGCTCGATTTGAAGGGTGCCGTCTTCACGCCAAGTCCGGCCGTCGCCGCCGATCCGGCGGTGCATTGGAAGTTCGACGAGGGCGCCGGCCCCATCGCGTTCAACGACGTCAATGCGCTGACCCAGAGCGGAACGCTGCTCCCTTCCACCCCACCCGCCACCCCCCCCCAGTGGATCGCCGGCATCGACGGCAGCGCACTG
Source organism: Candidatus Nealsoniibacteriota bacterium (assembly GCA_013202865.1). Classification (GTDB taxonomy): domain Bacteria; phylum Planctomycetota; class Planctomycetia; order Pirellulales; family Thermoguttaceae; genus JABMRB01. The sequence goes on from JABMRB010000212.1 coordinate 6,325, forward strand.
CAATTCGACGACGTCGATGATTTCGTGCAGATCACTGGCTACAAGGGCATCTCGGGCTCGGCTTCCCGGACAATGAGCGCCTGGATCAAGGTGCCGCCCGAGGCGACCAATGAAGCGATTGTCTCCTGGGGAACGCTGAACCCGGCCGGCACCAAATGGAACTTCCGCGTCCAGGACACTGATGGCCAGGCCGGCGCGATCCGCGTGGAAGTCAACGGCGGCTACCGCGTCGGCATGACCGACGTCCGCGACGACCAGTGGCACCACGTCGTGGCCGTCCTGCCCGAGGGCGTGACCAACGTCAACGGAATGCTGCTCTACGTCGACGGGCAATACGACGGACAGAGTGCCGTCAGCGGCCAGGCGATCAACACCGATACCGCGCTCGGAGAGGACGTCAGGATCGGCGTCGACCACGCCGACAACTTCTTCAACGGCGGCATCGACGACGTGGTACTCTACGACCGGGGCCTCTCGCCCACGGAGGTGGCTGCGATGTTCGGCACGATCGAAGTCACCGATACCTCCGCGATGAACCTCACGGTCAACGGCGATTCGACGATCAACTCGTCGGCCACCGGCAACACGGGCTTCGCGTCGCTGATGATCGAAGACGGCACGCTCGCGACCGCCGGGCCGGGTACGTTCAGCTTCGGCAGCACCACGATCGCTGCCGGTGCCATGGCCACCGGATTCAGCAGCGACGCGGCAGTCGATCTCGGTCCGGTCGTCGGCAACGGCACGACCGCCACCGTCACGAAGACCGGCGCCGGTAACCTGGCGCTGTCCGGCACGATTACGGGACTGCAAGACGCCAGCGTCGACGTCCAGGGCGGTGGCTTGTCGATGGCCGACAACATGGCCGTCTCGAATCTCCGCACTGCGACGGACGCTACCGTCAACACCGGCGGCAACGCGGTGACGATCAGCGATACCTTCGCGCTGGGTGACGTCGACTTGGGCATCTCCGGTGCCACGATGACCGTGTCCGGCTCCAATCTGGCGGTCGCCACCAACCTGACCGCCGGCGGCGGCACGCTCACGATCACGCCGAAATATGCCACCAAGGTGCTGGTGGTCAGCGACTCCAACGATCCGGACGTCGCTGGCGGCGAACACAACGACGACGCCCTGGTGCCGCTGCTGAAGGAGATGGGATACCAGGTCGACACCATCGGCATGGGTGGAGCGTTCCAAGAGGGCCAGGCCCCCTTCAGCGACCAGAATAAACTGGATTCCATCGACGCGGCCGACGTGGTATTGGTTACGCGCCGAACCAACAGCGGCGCCTACGACGACGATCGTCAGAGCTGGAACGCAATCGCCAAGCCACTGCTGTTGACGAGCGGCTACCTCACCCGGGGCACGGACAAATGGGGCTGGACCACGGCCGGCTCGGGCAACGTCGCCGACAGGACGCTGACCGACATGGTGGTCGAGGCCGGCCAGGAGGGCCACGAGTTCCTTGATGGATTGGACGAGCCGATGTCGATGTTCGACTGGTCCACTGCCCCTAACGCGGAGGCGCCGAAGCAGGTCTACTTGCCCAATGCGAATACGGCCAGGCCCGGCACCACGCTGATCGGTACCTACGAAGCGGTCAACCGCCCGTTCCTGATCGACATCCCCGCAGGATTCGACCTCGACGAAGGCGCGGCGGCTTACTTTGGCACGACCGGCGAGCGGCGCGTTTTCATGGGACACTGGGGTTACGACGGCAACGACCCCGACGGCAATCCCTACCAGTTCGACTCCTTCGCCACCGACAAGTTCCACACCCTGTTCGGCAACGTCCTGGGCGCGTTGGCCCCGCTGGAGTACGCCCCGCAGACCGATCTCGCAGCGGTCAACCTGACCGTGACCGCCGACACCGTGATCACTGCCCCAGTCGATACGGTCGTGTTGGGCAATCTGTCGGTGCAGCCCGGCGTAACCAGCGTGACACTCAGCGACGCCGATTTCGCCGTCGCCGACGCCACGATCGCCGACGGGGTGACCGTCAACGGTAACGGTACACTGCAAGTCGGCGGGACGTTGAACGTCGGCGGCGGAATCGACGGCATGACCGTCAACAACGCCGGACTAGTGTTCGGCCCCAATGCGACTTACAACGCCAAGGTGAGCTTGGGTGGCGCGGAGGGGGCGGCCGACTCCGATAAGATCGTCATCACTGGTACCAGCGACATCCATCTTGACGGGACACTGGCGCCCAAGGGTGTCGGGCGTACCAGTTCCGGCTTTTTCTCGCCCAGCACCACGGTGACGGTCATCGACAACGCCGGGTTCCTCGACGGGGTGGTTCATGGTGCCGATCCGAACCTTTTCGAGTTCGCTGCCGTCGATCCGGCACCCGCCGCCGACAAAACGGCCCACATCGGCCAGGGTGCCTTCCTGCGGGCGGTCAACTACGTGAAGCCCGACGAATTCCCAACGATCACCGACGCCGTGGAACTCGACCTGTTCATCGCCCTGGGCGGCGACTCCGACGGCGACGGAAAGGTCTGGCTAAGCGACTGGGCCGCGCTGCGTGCCAAATTCGGCAACA
>JABMRB010000213.1 GCA_013202865.1 Candidatus Nealsoniibacteriota bacterium
GGCCTTTTCCAAGGCACTCGACATTGCAGTTCACGAAGACTCGGGGCTCGTCATCAACGCTATCGGCGGAGCTACGCTCGGCAGTCTGACACTCAACAACGGCGCCCTGAGCGTCACCGGCGACGTTACCTTCAGCAGCACGACGGCCCCCGCCGGTGCGACCTCCGCCGGCGTCGGTGGTGACGGCTCGGTCATGGGCGGCGACTTGACGATCGCGTCGAACGCCTTCACGTTACTTGTCCCCGGCTCGGGCACGGTCACCTACGACTCGATCTCCATTCCAGGAACCGCCACGGCACTGACCCTGGACGTGGATGCCACGATGACCCCCGTCGTGATCACCGCCAACGGTGGAAGCCCCGCTGTCACGATCACCAAGGCCGGTGCGAGCACGCTCACGATGGCGGAGCCGAACGTCAACCTGGAAAACGCCAGTTGGGCTGTCAGCGGCGGCACGCTCGACGTGGACGTCACTACCGCCGATCCGCTCGCGGGTGCCCCGGTGACCCTGGCCGGCGGCACGTTGCGGATCTCGACAACGGCTTACGATCCCAATTCCATGGTCCCCAACGTGGTCGACTACGCCTTTTATGACAACGTGGTGAACACGGAACTGGCTGCCATCGACGACGGCATCGACAACAACCAGAACGGTGGCCTGCTCAATCTTGAGCCCACCAGTACGCAGAAGTGGACTGGGGAGATCTGGCAGCAGGGCAACATGTCAGACACCTACCACCAAGTGTGGAGCGGCTTGTTCACGGCCCCCAAGACGGGTACCTACGAGTTCTACGTCCACGGTGACGACTACGAGATGCTCTGGATCGACAAGAACGGCGACGGCGAGTTTGATAACACCCAGGAGAATGAGGCCGTCACGGCCAATCCTCACACCGATGGCTGGAATACGCCGAAGACCGGGACCATCGATCTGGTCGCGGGCCAGTCGTACGACTTCGCCCTGGGACACAATGAAGGAGGTGGCGGCGACTTCCTCAACGCCACCATCAAGATCCCTGATGGGGCGGCCGTTCGGATGAATCCGTCGGACCCGGCCCAAGCCGGCTGGTGGGCGACCAGAGGCGGTACGGTGGCAATCAGCGTCACAAGCACAATCACTGTGGATAACCCCGTCGCCGTCGGTGGAAGCAACACGGTCAAGCTCGCCTTCTACGACAACGTGGCAAGCTCGGAACTGGCCGCGATCGACGACGGCGTGGACAACGGCCTCAACGGCGGCCTGCTCCTGTTGGACCCCACCAGCACGGAGGCCTGGGACGGCGCAATCTGGCAGGGCGCCAATTTCTCCGACACCTACCATAAGGTCTGGTCCGGCTCGTTCACGGCACCCGAGACGGGTACCTATACGTTCAACGTCCACGGTGACGATTACGAGATGTTCTTGATCGACAAGAATCGCGACGGCGAGTTCGACGGTGCCGAGGAGACCGTCACCTCCAATCCTCACGATGATCCCGATGGCTGGAATACGCCGAGGACCGGAACCATCGAACTGGTCGCGGGCCAGTCTTACGACTTCGCCCTAGGCTTGAATGAGGTCGGCGGCAACGACTTCCTTAACGCCACGATCCAGACGCCGACCGGGTCTGCCGTTCGCATGAACCCCAGCGATCCGGCCCAGGACGGCTGGTGGTCGGCCCCCATCGAGTATGGAACCTCCACGCTCGATATCAATACCGAGACTGCCAGCACCATTGACCAGATCATCCTCAAGCAGGGTGGTTTGGCGATCGCCGGTGCCCCCGTAACCGTCGGACAGGCCTCCATCTCCACCGACACCATCGGAATCGTCGGGCTGATCACGCACACGCCGACCGTGCTGACCGGCACGGCCGGCCTGCAAGGCAACGACCAGACGGTGGTGCTCACAAAGTCTGGTGCCGCCGACTTGGTACTGAACAGGGCAGGCGTCGGACTGGATAACGCCACGATCGCCGTCAACGGCGGTAGTCTGGTTAGTCAGGCCGCCGCGGGTGCCAACCCGCTCGGTGGCGCAGCCTTGGCTCTCAATGGCGGCACGTTCGTCGCCTCGGCCACATCGGCGGCCACCTCGCCCGTTACGTACGGCAACGCGATCAGTGTCGACAGCGACAGTGCGCTCAGCGCCGCCGCCGGCACCGGCGGCCACGCCGGTCCGATGACCGTCAACGTCACCGGCCCCGTGACGCTGGACGCCCAACTGAACTTGAGCGCCGGCGATAACTACGAGTTGAATTTCCTCAGCCCGGTTACCGGCGACGGTGGCCTGCTGATCCAAGATGGTACGGTCGCCGTCTCCGGCGCCGGCGTCACGCTGAGTAGCCTGGAGGTGGCGGGCGGTACGGCCTCGCTCATCGGTGAGAACCTGACCGTCGGCGCTATGACGCTCTCCGGCGGCGTAGCGAGCACCGCGGTAGCCGGTGTGAGAATCACCGGAAGCATGGAGATCCCCGGCACCGGGACCATTAGCGCCATGGCCGGCGATTTCTCGGTGATCGGCTCCGATCTGGCGGCCGTCACGGGTACCGTGCAGTTGAACGGCAACGTGCTGTTTGAGGGCCCGGCCTCCGGCACGGCACGCTTCATCCGCGTGTGGAAGAATGTGTCCGGTCTGCTTCACATCGGCGAAATCGAGGCCTTCGTCAACGGCGAGGTCCCGGATGGGGCCGGTTCCGGCGGCCTCAGCGCCAATGACATGGCGCTGGGTACCTTGGGTGCCAGCCATTACATCAACGTGGCGACTCCGGACGTCAGCACGACCACCAATTTGCAGCACGGTGATCCGGTCCGAGTGTACAACGCCCTCATCGAAACCGGTGCTAACACTTGGTCCACCAATAACGTCCAGGGTATGTACGTGCTCGATCTCGGGCAAGCACAACCGCTCAGCCAGATTCGCGTCTGGCAACGGGGCGACTGTTGCGAAGTGCGATTGGAGAACTTCACCGTGTCGGTCTTGGCCGATGACGGCGGCGCGCCGGGAGAAGTTCTCTGGAGCGAATCCTATCCGGGCCAGGCTCCCAGACCCGGCTTCGCCGAGTTCTCCTTCCCCACGATTGCCATGGAAGCCAGTGCGGCCGAGGTGAACCACCTGACGGGTGCTGGGACAGTCGATGGCCTGATTGACGTTTTGGGCACCATTGGCCCCGGTGTCGGTGGTATCGGCACGATCACCGTTGGCAACGCCGAACTGGGTATCGACTCCGGCGCGACCTTTATCGCTGAGGTCAGTGTGGCCGCGGAAGTGGGCGACGCCGACAAGATCGTCCTCGCCGGTGGTGACAGCGCACTGATGCTTGGCGGGGAGCTCAACGTCAGCAGTGCAAACGATCGTACTGCCAACGACTTCTTCTCTGCCCATGCCACGCGAACGATCGTCAGCAACCCCATCGGGTCCGGCGGGTCTATCGGCTGGTTTGACAATGTGACTGACCCCCAGAACCCGGTGATGGTGGGCAACCGGTTCGACACCGTCAACCCGCCGCTCGCGGCTCCCGGTGAGCCAAGCCCGCACATCGGCGAGGGCGCCTTCCTGCAGGGAGTCGACTACGTGATTCCCTTCGGGAACATCACCAGCAGTGTCGAACTCGACGTCTTCATCGCGCTCGGTGGCGACGCCGACGGCGACGGCAAGGTCTGGCTCAGCGACTGGGCTGCCTTGCGGGCTAACTTCGGCAACACCGGCACCGGCAAAACCTGGACCGAAGGTAAC
>JABMRB010000214.1 GCA_013202865.1 Candidatus Nealsoniibacteriota bacterium
AACGGCGGGCAAGCCCGCCCGCCAACGTTGATGGCCATCTGCCCACGGGATGCTATAATCGGCACGATTACCTCTTATCCTCGGAGATTGAAATGAGACCCTGCCCAGTGCGTTATTATCTTCTGCCAGCCGTTTTGCTCGGCGGATTATTGCCCGAGAGCCACGCCGAACCACAAGTCACTAAGCTCGGCGACAGCGTCGTCGATACCAAGGCGCTCACCATCCAGGGCGGTTTCGGGCAGTGTATCAATGGGCTGGCGTTTCAGCAGGATGCGGTGGTTACGCATCTGGATTATCAATACGTGGGCTACTACGACGCCGACAGACGTGTGTGTCTGGCCCGGCGGAAGCTGCCGGCCGGGAATTGGCAGATCGTTCGATTCAAGGACTACGACTTCAAGAGCAACGATGCTCACAATACGATCTCCTTGGGGATTTGCCCAAAGGACGGGACGATCCATCTGGCGTTCGACCATCACGGCCATCCGCTGCACTATCGGGCTTCTCGCAAGGGCACGGCCGCCAAGCCGGAAGACGTCGCGTGGGAGGCTTCGCTGTTTGGGCCCGTGGTGTCGGAACTGGAGAAAGGCAAGCCGATCCGGATCACCTATCCGCGTTTCTGGCAGACACCCGATGGCGGGCTGCAATTCTGCTACCGCCGTGGCGGGTCGGGCAACGGCGACCGGATGCTTGTCGACTATGACGCCGAGTCGGCCATTTGGATCGACACGCGACAGATCGACTCGGGGGCCGGGCCGTTCGAGGACGCCATGGGCCGGAGCGGGTCGAGATGTTCCTACCCCAACGGATACGATTACGGGCCGCGCGGCAACCTGCACGCTACGTGGGTCTGGCGCGAGAGTTCTCAGGGATCAAACCACGATCTGATGTACGCCTACAGCCGCGACCGGGGCAAGACCTGGTGCAATAATCGCGGGCAGCGGTTGCCCGAGCCGCCGGGCGTCGGTTCGCCGGGAGTTAAGGTCGTCGATATCAGCCGGGCCCATGGGTTGATGAACACGCACGGTCAGGCCGTTGACAGCCAAGGCCGCATCCATGTGGTGATGTGGCACTGCACGGATCGGTCGCTCGAGGCGGCCGGCAGCAAGCCGGGCGAGCACCGATGGGGTCCGCCCGCGGCGCGACGCTACCATCACTACTGGCGAGACGACAACGCGGTTTGGCAGCACGTAGAACTGCCCGAAGTGGCGGGGAGCCGCCCGAAGCTGTTCCTGGACAAGCAGGACAACGCCTATCTGACCTACAGCGATGCGTGGTCCCGGCGGATCTTTGCTCGGCAGGGCGATCTGAAGATCATGGCGGCAACGGCCCAAGCGAAGTGGAAGGATTGGCGAGTCGTCCACGTCGAGAAGGGCCCCCTGCTGAGTGAGATGCTCGGCGACCCGTATCGATGGAGGAAGGACGGCATCCTCTCGATCATGGTGCAGGAGTCGCCCAAGGAGGCTCACGAACCGACCGCGTTGCGGATTCTCGATTTCCGGTTTGAGGGGAGCTAAGGACGAACATTGTCCGCACTTCGCATCGAGAGCACTTTCTTGCAGAGCGCCTCGGCCACGAGGCGATGCCCCTCGGGGCCAAGATGCTCGTGATCGATCGGCCGGAGTTTCATCTTGCCGGCGTGTTCTTCGTAGAGGGGGCCCAGGTCGAGAAACTCGACGTTGCTTTCGCGCGCGAACCGGCGGATCTCGTCCAGCGCTTGATCGTAACGCTGCATTACGTCCGCATCGAGCAGCATCTCGGGGGCTTCACACGCGCGTGGGTCGGCGTCTTTGTCGGGGCGGAAGTGCGGGCGTAGCCAGGGACTCAGCACGAGCAGAAAGGCCGTCTGTTCGCTGCGGCACAGGGCGTCGAAGCGGCGAACGTTCTGCCATGCCACCTCGGGGTGTACGTAGACGTCGTTGAACCGGGCCTTCGACGGCGTGCGGGCCAAGACGGCGCCTCGGTAGAGTAGCCGGTAGAAGTGCGACCGGCGGAAGACGGCCCAGTGGACCGAGTTGTTCAGCAGGCCGACCCCTTCAAGCTGATTGCGGAACAGACACATCCGCCCGTCGACGTTGATGACCACCGGGCTGGTCTCCACGTCGTCGGGCGCAAAGGTGAGCACGACCAGATCGGGTTCGTACCGCATCGCCCGGGTTTGAAGCAGCGTATAGGACTGGAAGGTGCTGTAACCGGGTGTGCCGAAATTGAGCACTTCGACCGGCTCGGGTGCAGCCGTGTCCTCTGGTCGGCGGACCTCCCTATTGAGCTTCGTTTCGAGCACGGCGGGAAATGCTTCGGCGGCCTCCACGCCTAGCCCGTAGGTCACCGAGTCGCCCAGCGTCACAATTCGCCAGGCCGAGTCGGGTTTCGCCCGGGCGTACTGCCGGCCGCGGAATCCGTCCGAATTATGGCCGGCAACGTCGGCACGGAGCTCGAACCCCATGTACGGATTATCCGAGAGTTGGAGGATCGGATCGTTCGCGTCGGAGACCGCCTGATAGTCTGCCTGGGGCGAGAAGATACGACAGACGACCTCGCCGAGGACGGCAATCGCGCCGAGCGCGACGAGGTCGGCTATCAGGATAAAGGCGATGCGCTTGCGCAGCGGGAGCTTACGCATTGGGTTGTACTACAGTTTCAGTTCCTTCGTCATTTCATTGTAGAGCCGTCGCTCGATCGGCTCCAGCATTTCGGGCGTCAATCCGTTCTTGAGGGCTAGCTTCAGCGAAGCGGTGGCGGCTCTGGTCTGCTCTCCGTCTTCCATGTAGGCCTTGGCTTGATGGAACAGTCGGACGGGCGTATCCTTTTCGATGATCGCAAGTTTCAGGTCGGCCAGAGCCTTATCGGGCTGCCCGAGCGCCATGTAGACCGTTGCCCGCGAATCGAGCATCGACGCGATGGGCCCCATGTCCTCGATTGCGGAGTTGATTAGTTTTAAGGCTTCCGGAAGTTTTTTCTTTTGGAGTGCCAGCAGCACAGCCAGGTTGTTCATTGCGGATGGGTGTCCGGGTGCGATCTTGAGAACGTCCCGGTAGTGGGCTTCGGATTCGACGTATTTCTCCTGCGACGAGCGGAGTTCGGCCATCAGCAACAGCAGGTCCGTACACTCTGGCGACCGCTCCATGGCGGCCTGGACGAGTCCTTCCAGCCGTTGGACCTGCTCGGCGGTGGCCTTGGGATGCTTGATCAGGAGGTTGGCCGCGTGGGCGAGTTGCGAGGGGTCGGTATCGCCCTGGCACGAGTTGATCTCGTTGATCGCCGCGTCGATCTTGCCGCGTCGTGCTAGAAACGCCGCGACGTGTATCCGGTTCAGCGGGGCTGAGCGAACGTACTGCCCGTACATTGCCGCAGCTTCCATGTCGAATCGTTGCGTTTGCGCCTGCTCGCCGACTTCTTCCGCATGGGCAGCGGTGAGTTCCATCCTCATGGCAACTTGTCGCGTGAACTGGGCCATTAACTCCGCCCGCTGGACCGCGCCGGTCAGGAAAGCGTCGGACTCTCTGAGGAATTCGATCAGCCGATCGAACGCTTTGTCGTATTCCCCTCTTTGCACCAGCAGCAGAGCTTCCATGTCGACGACGCCGTAAGAGTGGGGTGCAATCGCCTTGAGATCGGTAAGATAGGACCGGGCCGTGCCGAACTCGTCGTGTGCAATCAGCGCTTTGATATAGGAAGCCATACACTGAGCACTAAAATCCCGCCGCCGGGCATCCTTGGTGTCCAACGCGGCAAACAGCGAGCGGAACTGCTTACTCGCCTTGCCCCAGGCGTCTTCGGAAAGATAAAGCTTAGCCAGGACGAACTGGTCGTCCAGCGGACTCCGCTCGCGCTGGGAGAGCTTCTCCAGGATTTCGATTGCCTGTTGACGGGACGCTCGTTGCGGGTGCCTGGCGAGCAGTTTCGATTTCAGCCGCAGGTCGGAAACGGAGGTGGGCGACGCGGCCAAGTTCCTGCCGACCAGTTTCAGGGCACTTTTCAAGTTTTGATAGCCACCGCGGGTTTGCAGCAAAGTGGCCATCTCCCGCCTTGCCCATTGCACGTTTTCCTTGGTTCCCTTTATCTTGCCGTCGATCATGAGTTTGAGGACCTTGTCGGCCGACAGTGCGTCCGTCGACGACGGCGGATTTTGCAGCAAGAAGTTGACGACGAGGCGGGCAACGATCGGATCGCTGGGAGCCTTCGCAAAGGCGGCCTCGTATAGCGGTCTTGCCTTGTCGGGTTGCTTCATTTGCTCGCGGCATCGAGCCAGCGCCAGCGACACGCGGTCTGCCGGGATCTGGGTCTCGGCCTCCTTCAATGCCAATTCAGCCTTCTCTGCCTGGTTGGTGACGTTGAGGAAGTAGACCAGCGCCACCCAGGAATCGGCGTTGGTCTGCTCGAGTGCCAACGCGTTGCGGAACGATTTCTCGGCGTCACCGAGGAGTTCCTTCGCCTGCATCGGGTCGAGTGTCGCCCCATCCTTCTGCCATTTCCTGCGCAGAAGTCGCCCCAGCCAGACGTGGGCCGAAGGCAGGGCCTTCGGGTTGGCGGCCTCCTGCCTGGCGAGCACCAAGGCGGAATCGATGTCGTCCTGGCGGCGGCGGACGTCTATGATGGCACCCCGAATATCCGAAGGCAAGTACTGCTCTCGTCCACCGAGCAGGTCGATCAACTCGCCAGCCTCATCGATTCTGTTTTGCCTGTACAACAACTGGACGGCGTAGCCGATTGCCAGCGGGTTACGATTCCCCATGTCGTTGATAGCCGTGAGATAATCCTTCAGAGCGAGATCGGGTTTGCCCTGTCGCTGATAGATACGCGCAGCGATGACTAACGGTCGCGACCAGGAAGGCCGCAGCTTGCGAATCTGCTTGACCATCTCCAAGGCGTCGTCCAGGCGTTTGTCGTCACTCTTATTGAACAACATCACCGCTTGGGTGAAGAGCCAGTACGGGCCCTTGCCTTCCACTTGCCGGATCTCTTCGGAGAGTTTCTTCATCTCATCATCCGACGCACGGCTGCGCAAGGCGAGATCGAAGTGCTCGAATCGTAGCCGGACGTCGTTGGGGTCCAGTTCCGACACCCGGACGGACAACTGCATTGCCGCCGGCGTCGCGCCGATCTGGACATTGGCAGACAACAGCCCTTTGATCAACGACAACTGTTCGTTCTCGAGCCTGGCACGGCCGGTCTCCAATTCCGTCTTCTGTTGTTGAAGCTCCTGTTTCTCGTCGTCCGAAAGGCCGTTCAACTTCAAACGGGTCTCGATCGGCTCGATTTCGCTCTTATTCTTTGCGAGTGCAGCGGCGAAGTGCTGCTCTGCTTCTTTGGCCAACACGGCGAGTTGTTCGGCGGCGCCGGTTCCGTAGCGAAATATCAGATAGCGAGATCGGGCGAGACGCAAGATGACGCTATACCCCGGCACGCTCTTGTCGGCGTTGTCGAGAAGTTCCTCGGCTACGTCCCATTTCGGCGGGTTACGTCGCATTGCAAACGTAGCAAGCACACTCCAATGCACCGCTTGCTGCGGATCTTTGTCCCGCTCTTGTGCGAGTAGATCGATTGCTTCCTGCTCGCGGTCTTGGGCACGAAGCGACTCGGCCTTGAGGATGACAAGTCCGGCCGGCTTGAGAGCGCCCTCCGGAGTGGCATCCAGCACGCCGTCCAACATTTCGTCTACCGGCTTCCAATTTTGTTCCTCCGGGGGTAGCCGCATGTTCCTGACGACCATCATTTGCAGGACCGTGAATTGACTGCGTTGTGGGATTCGGCCGAGACTGATCATCTTCTCGTAGATCTTCAGGGCGGCGTCCATCCGGTTGGCCTGCATGTAGGACTTGGCAAGCGCGTCCAAGGCCGCTGCGTTGAGCGGATCGACGTTGAGGACTCTCCGCAGGGCACTGCGTTGCCGGTCGGGATTGCGGAGCTGAGTGTAGCAGTCCGCCAGGTAGAGGTCGGTCTTGATCGTATGAGACGGCCATCTAGCCAGACCGCCACGAATACTCTCGAACTGCTTCGCAGCCTTTGCCCAGTTGCTCTCGGCAAACTCGATCCTCGCTGTCAGATAGCCGATCAGCGGCTCGGCAACCCTCTTTTCGGGAGGGGCGGCGCGCATTTTCCTGATCGTGCTCCGGGCCCCGACGTGATACTTAGGGTCGTTCTTCTTCACCGCATTATCGCGGACCCCGAAGTCGCCGACGTCGATTTGGAGATCCGCCATCCCCAACATCAGTTGGGGGCTGTTCTCGGCTGCCTTCAATCCGTCTTCGGATACCTTGATGGCCGCTTTGCGATTCCCGGACCGCAATTCGACGGTAGCCAGGATGATGTACATTTGCCCGTCGTCGGGAAACAGCTTGATTCCACGCGTCGCACAGCGACGCGCCAAACCGGTGTAGTTGCTGGCGAATTCTAGCTCCGGCGAAACGGCCAGTGTCTCCTCCTTCGGCTCGGCGGCGTTGGCATCGCGGATCAAAGTAATCGTGTTTGCCTCGGTGTCGGCCGCGACGATCTTGCCGGTGATCGTCGTCGGTTTCGGCTGGTCTTGCGGAGTTTCTTCCTCGCCGCTGTCTTCACCGTTTTCCTTCACCGGGCCGACCATGATTCGGGAAACCGTCT
>JABMRB010000215.1 GCA_013202865.1 Candidatus Nealsoniibacteriota bacterium
AAGTCGGACAGCGCGATCTACACGCTCGATCCTCAAGGAACCATCACCTACGTAAATCCTGCGTTGATGAAGCTACTGGAGGTTTCCAAGCCTGCGGATCTGGTGGGGCATTTGTTCCTTCCGGAGCGGTTCTGGTTCGATCCGAAAGACCGGACACAACTGCTGCAAGAGCAGTCGCAGGAGGGCGGCAATACCAAGACTCGTGAATTGACGCTGAAGACGGCCCGGGGAAGGCGGATCTACGTCACGCTCTTCGCCACGCTGGCAAGAGACGTCCACGGCGAAGTCAACGGCAGCCAAGGCGTCTTCTACGATGTGACCGCGAAGAAGGAACTTGTGGAACTCCGGCAGATGCAAGAGGCCTTGCGGCAGCGCACCGCCGCGCTGGAAACGGTCAACAAGACCCTGGTCGAGGCCAATCTTGCCGCAGAGGCCGCCACTCGGGAGAAAAGCAACTTCCTGGCCAACATGAGCCACGAAATCCGCACGCCGATGACCGCCATCCTCGGCTGCGTCGACTTGCTGCTCGAAGGTGACCTCTCCGAGGAGGAACAAACCACCAACGCCGCGGTCGTTCGACGGAACGGGAAACTCCTGCTGGAATTGATCAACAACGTACTCGACCTGTCCAAGCTCGAATCGGGCAAATTGGTCGAGGAATCGATGGACTGCTCGTTGTTCGAAATCGTCGACGACGTCACCTCGCTGTTGCGAGTCAAGGCGGTCGACAAGGGTCTGGAGTTGATCGTCGAGTTCGCCTACCCGCTGCCCCAGCGGATCCGAACCAACCCGATCCGCTTGCGGCAGATCCTCGTCAATCTGGTGGACAACGCACTGAAGTTCACCGAACGGGGAAGCGTGCGGATCGCGGTCCGCTACGAGCAGGACACGGTCGGGCCGCGGCTGCATTTTGCGGTGACCGACACCGGGATCGGCATGACTGCCCAACAACAGGCGAAGATATTCCAGCCGTTCACTCAGGCCGACGAAACCACCACGCGCCGCTTCGGTGGCACGGGCCTCGGATTGACCATCTCCAAGCGGCTGACCCACATGCTCGGGGGAGACATTCAGCTACAAAGCACACCCGGGCTGGGCACGACCTTCACGGCGACGATTTTCCCCGGACTGCTGCACGACGTGCCGATGCTCTCCGCGGGGCCGAAACCGGCGGCCCCGAGCGCAGAGGCGACCGGCAACGCCAGGCAATGGAAACAGACGCTCTGCGGACGAGTCTTGTTCGCCGAAGACGGCCCGGACAACCAACGTCTGATCGGCCTGATCTTGAAGAAAGCCGGGCTGGACGTCGATCTGGCGGAGAACGGACGAATCGCCTGCGAGAAGGTGTTTGCCGCCGCAGCTCGGGGCGAACCGTACGATTTGGTCCTCATGGACATGCAAATGCCGGAAATGGACGGCTACGAGGCGACTCGCCAGATCCGGCAGCATGGCTTCAGCGGCCCGATCATGGCGCTGACGGCACACGCGTTGGCAGGCGACCGCGAGAAATGCCTCCAGGCCGGCTGCGACGGCTACGCAACCAAGCCGATCGACCGCAACGTACTGCTGGAAGCCGTTTCGGACCATCTCGACGCCACCCAAGAAGAGTCCGGGCACACCCAGCCGTCGCAGTCCGACTCCCGCTAGGTACGCAGTAGCGACGCCGAGACGCTCTCTGCGTCCGGTTTCACCCGCTCACCACCCGGCCGGCCCCCCACTGGTCGGGACGATTGCGGCGCGATACACTGAACCGTGAGATCCCAACGGCGTCGGTGCATTGTGATACCAGCGGAGTCCTCCTTGGCGTTGGGTGAGAGGGCTGAGGATGCGTTCTTGTAGCGCCTCCGCGGGCTTCCGCCCTCGGCTAGAGATCTCTGGAATACCCCCCAATCTGAAATCCCAAACCCCAAATCCCAAATCCCAAATCCCAAATCCCAAACCTCCCATGCCCTTTCCCGATCCACGATACCTGGTTGCGTTCCATCCCAAGCGGGTGATGCATTTCTTTACCGACGTGCTGGTGATCGGTGGGGGGTTGGCGGGACTTCGGGCTGCGCTGGCGGTCGATCCTAAGCTCTCGTCCCTGGTGGTCACCAAGGACGGGCTGAATGAATCGAATAGCGCCAAGGCCCAAGGGGGGATTGCCGGCGTGCTCGCGCCGGACGACCGGTTCGAGGACCACGTGGCCGACACCTTGCAGGCCGGCGGACAATTGTGCGACGAGGCGGTCGTTGAGCGGGTGGTCCGCGAAGGGCCCGAGCGGATCCGCGAGTTGATCCAGTGGGGAACACAGTTCGACCGCAAGGGCGACCGGCTTGCGCTGGGACGCGAGGGCGGACACGGACGCGAGCGAATCGTCCACGCCTTGGGAGACGCCACCGGCAAGGAGGTGATGCGGGCGGTCGTGGCACGCGTGGAGGCGAGCCCGCACGTCGACGTTTGGCGCGACACGTACACGATCGATCTAGTCACGTTCGAGGGCACGTGCCGCGGCGCGCTGCTTTGGAACCATCGCTACGGCCTGAGCGTCGTCTGGGCCAAACAGACGATCCTCGCCACCGGCGGTGCAGGGCAGCTCTATCGCGAAACGACCAATCCGGACGTGGCGACCGGCGACGGAGTTGCAATCGCCTATCGGGCGGGTGCCGAACTCCGCGACCTGGAGTTCGTCCAGTTCCATCCCACCGTGCTATACATCGCCGGTAGCAGCCGCAGCTTGATCAGCGAGGCCACCCGTGGCGAAGGGGCTCGGCTGGTCGATCGCCACGGCCGCCGCTTCATGCCCGACTACGATTCTCGCGCCGAACTGGCCCCGCGCGACGTGGTGAGCAACGCGATTGTCGCCGAGATGGAACGCACCCAGCATCCGAACGTCTACCTCGACCTGACCCATCTCGACGCCGAACTGGTTCGTACACGGTTTCCCGGCATCGCTGCGATCTGTGCCGAGTTCGATCTCGACATCACGCGGGACCGGATTCCGGTCCGGCCCGGGGCACACTATATGATGGGTGGCGTGACGATCGACCTCGACGGGCGAACCACCGTGCCGAGCCTTTGGGCGGCCGGAGAAGTGA
The DNA here is from genome assembly GCA_013202865.1 of Candidatus Nealsoniibacteriota bacterium. GTDB lineage: Bacteria > Planctomycetota > Planctomycetia > Pirellulales > Thermoguttaceae > JABMRB01. The sequence continues at coordinate 3,078 of JABMRB010000215.1, forward strand.
CCGCCAGTGGCCTGCATGGGGCCAACCGGCTGGCGTCGAATAGCCTGCTGGAGGCACTCGTCTACGGCATGCACGCCGGCGAAGGTGCCTCGCGGGCGGCGGCCGAAGTCGACGACAGCTTCACCGCCCCTGGGGTGGACAACGCCGAGGTCGAGTCGGTCGGCGAGCCGCTGAACCTGGACGACATCCGTAATTCGCTCAAGAGCCTGCTCTGGCGAAACGCAGCCGTGCGGCGCAACGCAGAAGGGCTCAGCGAGGCCATCGAGAACCTCCGGCACTGGTGCCGCTACGTGCTTGCCCGGCAGTTCTCCGATCCCACCGGTTGGGAACTGCAAAACATGCTCTGCGTGGCCCGGCTGATGATCTCCGCGGCGGCCGACCGAGAGGAGTCGCGCGGTGCCCACGTGCGGACCGACTTCCCCGACCGCGACGACCGGCAATGGGCCCACCACGTCACGTTCGTGCGGTCGCCCCGGAATCCGGAATATGGCTGTAACTGCGGCAAAGCCAAGTAGCTATCCCCCGCCACGGCGGCCCCTGCCGGAATAACCGATCTTTTCCGCACCCGGGAGCCACCAACTCACGGCATCGCGGCGGGAAGTAACCTAGGGTTGGTAAGCAGCTTCGCTCAACCAGGACGAAGCCCATTCACTCAGACCCCATGGTCAGCCGATGAGCGAAAGTCTTCAATCGACGTTTCGGTTCCTTAGGGACACGGAAAACCAGGCCGCCATTGACGTGCTGACCGCTGCGCTGGATTGTCCTTACGAGCCTTCGCGGCTCGGTGCGCTGCAAACGCTGTTGGATCGCCGCGACCCGGAAGGACATACCGAGGTGTTTCGGCGGCTTTCTAAGTTTGACGAGAAGGCCAAGGCAATTATCGACGAGCGTTCGGACCGGCTGGTTCGCGTCGCCGTCAATGTGTTGAAGGACGACGCCGACGACAAGACATGCGTGGCAGCGTGCGCGGCGATTGTCGCGTTTCGTCTCTACGATGCGTTGCCGGCGATGGTCGCCGCCCTGGTCAACCCGCAGACCGTCTCCCACGAACCGCTGGCCCAGGCTATCCTGAAACTGACCGATCTGTTCTACGGCGAACTGAGCGGCACAGCGTCCCCCGCTGCCAGCGGCACAGCGTCTCCCGCTGCCGGCGGCACAGCGTCTCCCGCTGCCGGCGGCAC
>JABMRB010000216.1 GCA_013202865.1 Candidatus Nealsoniibacteriota bacterium
GATATGGGCGAAACGAATCGCCTTCTTGAGATAATCGACACCGTAGACGGTATCCAGAAGGTTCGAGTGAGCGCTCAGACATGCCACCTTCAGGCCGGCAGCTTCAATGGCGTTGCGCATCTCCATCGGATCGTCTTCCAGACTGGTGATGTTGCAGTACCCGTAGACGTTCAACAGGCATCGGCCGGTCATCACTTCCGGTTCGATGTACTCAAAGCCCAGCTTCCTGGCCATCTCGATGGCGTACGAGAAATCCTTCTCCTCATGACGAAACGTGTCCGCCTCGGCACACAATGTCATTGCACACATCGTTCAGACTCCTGTTAACCGGTATTCCGGAGAGTGGGTTGCACCAAGCTACATTGCTTGGCTCAAGATCTGAATAGTAGCCGGAACCAAGGTACGGTGCAACCTTCCCCGTTTCGTGCAGGGAGGGACGGAATCGTGGTGCGGGTCACATCTCTGAGTGTCGCGTTGCGGACATCCCCTCGCGGCAGCAAAGAGACTCCCGTCGGCCTGAACTGCGTTCCAAATACGGTGGTTATCTGAGGCGCGCAGGAATTCGTCACAACGACGGGAAGCAGGTGACGGGCCAGAGTCGGCAGTACGAGTCCGCAAACCTCTCTCCCGCCATGCTGGTTAGAGTAGATCCAGGCCGCGACCTCGGAGGTAGTCCTTCAGTTCCGGGATGTCGATCATCTGAAAGTGAAACACAGACGCTGCCAGTAAGACCGTGGCCCCAGCTTCGACCGCTTCGTAGAAGTGTTCCAACTTGCCCGCGCCTCCGGAGGCAACAATCTGAGCAGCCGTGGCATCTTTCATCGCGCGGATAACGGGCAGATCGTAGCCGGTCTTCGCCCCATCACCGGCCTTGCTGGTAGGGAGGATCACCGGCACGCCAAAGGAATCGACCTTCTTGGCCCACTCGACCGCGTCGGCGCCGGTCGCTGTGCGGCCGCCGTCGATATAGACCTCGTAGCCGGACGGCATCGCCTGGTTCTGGTCCACGTCGATGGCCACGGTCACTTTTTCCGGACCGAACTCCTTGACCATCTCGGTGATGACCTCCGGCTGGCGGAACGCGGCGCTGCTGGTCGAGATCTTGTCGGCGCCGGCAGCCAACACGGCCGCGGCGGACGCAACGTCCGAGATCCCACCGCCCACGGTAAATGGCACGGTCGTGGCTTCGGCCACACGTTTCACCACGTCGAGCATCGTGCCCCGACCTTCGACGGTGGCTGTGATGTCGAGCAGAGCCAGTTCGTCTGCTCCCGCCTTACAGTAAGCCTGTGCGCACTCCACCGGGTCGCCCGCGTCACGAATGTCGATAAAGTGGACGCCCTTGACCACTCGGCCGTTCTGCATGTCCAGACACGGCATGATGCTAATTGGCTGAGTCAATGTTCAATTCCTTTCTTGTGTGTATCGAGAAACCCTTGAACGTTCTCGGCTTTCGACCGCCGCTCACCTGTATAGCGTGCCCGACGCTGCGTGTCAACCCACCAGCGCGCAACGATCAGTCAGGTTACCTCAGTCTCGCGTGACATCTCGTCCTTGCCCATTCAGTCGAACACGGTCCGCCAAACACACTTTGGCTTGCGGGGCTCATGGGCCATTCATCACGACACGAAGAGATTCTTCGTGGCAAAGCTCGGATCGCTGGTCAGATGCACGCCGAGTCGGCGTAGGCCAGCTTCATCTCCCGGTGTAGGGATGTGGGTACTGTGTACGTCACAGCCTCGCAACTGCTTCAGTTTCTCGACACACAACTGGGCTATCAATTGCCCGATATTATCCACCCGAGTGAGGGAGAGTCGGTGCTCGCCACCGCGCGTTCCAAGCAGTCCGCTGACGGGGGCGGGGTCGTTTCTTTATCGGTCCATTTCTGACGTGTCTCACGCCCTACGGGCACTTGGGACTATCAGCCGATTGTCAGCCGTTTCACACCGACAAGCGTGCGGCGGCGTGTCGGACTGCCCGCAACGCCTGCGTCTGCCGGCCGCACTCCCGATTTGGCTCGCCAAGCATCCAAGCGACGCAGGGCTATTCTCGCTTGGCGTTCTCCGATTGGCCGCCGCTCTTGAGCAACGAAAGGAATGGGCTGTGCGGATAATCGGCCAACAGCCTTTGATACAGCGAGGTAATCTGTTCCGTTTTCGAGTCGGCCGCGACGTGGGCCTGGATAAGATGAAACAACCTTCGTTCGGCAAACAATGCCGGATAGTTGCTTGCGTCAATCGCTTTCAGGTTTTCAATTGCCGCTTTTGCATAACTCGGCGTGCCTCTCTGAACACGGTGCAGTGCCGCCAATGCGTTGCCGCAGCGAGCATAGGCCGCATAGCGGGAGTCGCCGTGCTGGTTCAGGAAATCGTCGAACTTGCCGGAGATGTCGGCGGCAGAAAACATGTAGACGAAATGGAACGGTGAGTCGATCGCGTTGGCCGCGTTGACACGAAGAGCTTCGAGCGCTGCCTTGTCAACTGGTCGAGTCGGTTCGACGATCGTCAACGCACCGAGCTTGCGCTCGATCTTTCCCTTCCACAGATCGCTTCGCGTCTGGAGCGTTGAGGGATTGAACGACTTCCCGTCACTTTCGAAGCGAACGTTGACCTTGTATCTGCCCGGTTTGGTCAGGCCGTAGTGATCGACGAGATTGTACCACTCAACGAACCGCTTCCCGGACGGAATCGTCAAGGGTTGAGGTCCTGGACTATCCTCTTCTTCCGACGACACCCACGGAATCGGTTTGCCATCTTCCCCGATGATGTCAAAGAAGATGCAACTTGCCTGCTCGTATCGGCCGCCGTAGGCAAGTGTGATTGGTTCGGTGCCATAATTCACCAAGGAGCAGCGAACGAGGATTGGCTCCGCCGGCAAGTGGTCTCGCTCTCTATATTCGACTTCCAAGGCAAGCCCGCCCTTGTCTGGTCTCCTCCGAGGCACAGCAGGTGCCATCATGGAGTCATCCAAGAAGATGCCCAGTCCGCCGAATCGCTTGAGTAATTCCACTCTTTCGACCGACGTCACGGTTTCCGTATCCTTGGCAACGAGCCTCACCGCCGCCGGTGGTGATTCCAAGCGAGCGCGCTTCTCTTTCACGCTTTCTGCCTCATTCGGAAAACCGTATGGGTCGCCGAACGGGTCAAGGTAGAAAATGCAGCGAATCGTGTATCTGCCGGTTGTCTTGAAACTGCTCGGCCCAAAGAAACCGACCGACCACTTGCTCAAGGTTACGGTGTGACGGGTCATTTGCCCCGGTTCCAGGGAGATCTTGGGAGGAAATCTGAGTTCATTGCTGTTGAATTCGTATCGCCCAAGGACGACTTGTTTTCCTTCTGGTGTACCAACAACAAAACTCGTCGCCGGATAGCTGTCGAACGTTGCCTCCCGGTGGGCCCATGTCTGAATCGTCTCGTTGCTGACGTTCTTTATCAGAATCGCGATCTTCACGTCGTCGCCCAGGCTGACCGTGTCTTGGCTGGTCTGTAATCTCATGACGAGTCCGCGAACTGCTTTGCTCCAGCGCTGTTCGGCAGCGTCCGTTCGTCGGGTAATGCCCGATCCGACGCCGGGAGTGATCTCACCGCCACCCTTCCCAGGGCTTTGTTTGCCCTCTGGAACCCTGTCGCCAGGCTCGCTGTGCGGTCCCAGGCGACGAATCACGACATTGTCCAAGGCTACCCCGGCAGAATGGGCGTTTGGGCGAGCGTTAAGGAAGGTCAAGGAGGTCGACGTCTTGTCCGCCGTGAAGACGACACGCTTGGTTACCCATCCCAGCTGGCCGGTCGATTTGCCCGTCGAATTGAATTTGAAATCGTGTTGACGGTCGTTTACAAGAAGGCGTAACGTTTGGACCATTGGCCCTAGTTCGGGGTTTCCCGCCAATTCGAACCGCACTTCGTAGGATTCCCCCGCGGCCGTGCGAACAGTCTGGCTGATGCCGCCGTCAAGGTCGAGGCAGTGATCGCCGTGCGATGCTTTCCAGCGTGTCGGCCCTATCCAATCAACCGTATAGCGATTAGAAGGTTCATCGTTGACCTGCTCTGCATTCGGCACGTTTTCCGACGATTCAGGCACGGTATCGACGATGCCCCACCCCAGGATATCATCACTTCCAGGCTTGAGGGTTTCGATATGATTGGGCGGCTCTCCGGACTTGCGAAGTTCGAAACTGCCATTGACGATCCGGGTGACTGGAGCCGCCTCGCCTGCTTGCCCTTCACGGGCATCCGGTAGACACACCAACCAACAAGCCCAAATCGCCACGACGGCCCGGTTGAGAATCTCGCGATTCATAGGAAATTTCTCCGAGCTAGGTCCGCTCTGAAAACACCCGCTGAGTGATTGGAGCCACTGTATAGTCAGACGGCCTTACACACCGAGGAGTTCCGCCAAAACTCCAGTTGTTGGGTGCCGGAACACACCTGGGTCACAGCGCCCGACGCATCTATGCTCCGCAGGCGGGCCAATTCAGAAAACGTTCGATTTCTGACGTAACTCGCTGCCAGGTCGAAACTTGCGGCTTTTTCCGTGTTTTCCAGTCCGATAAAGTCATCTCGCGAAACAAAGCTATCAAGAAACGTCAAAACCGGTCGCGAATGAGACACCTCTCGGAGGCATGCTTGCCCCCGGTCGACGGGCAGGAAATCGCCGCAACGGAGCGATTCGTTACGCACTTCGGTCCGCCCCCACCGACGCGACGACACGCAATCTGCTAACCTGCGCATGGCATGAACCTTCGTTCCCCTTCCGGAACCTGCCGGGGGGGGACGCAGGGAGTTTTCGAGGGCGTCGCTGGGCCGCTCCGCCTCCCAGAGCCATTTCACGCCAAACACCACCCAAATTCACGGCAAACACCACATTAGTTTGGGTGGCATTAACTTGACTTA
>JABMRB010000217.1 GCA_013202865.1 Candidatus Nealsoniibacteriota bacterium
GAAGAGTCCTTGCCCCAGATGCAAGGCCGGTTCGCCCGGTGCCGGGGGCGCCGGCGTGACCGCGTCGAACTCCCGGCCCGTGTACGGAAGGCCACCGGTATTGCCGATCGGCCCGCTCAGAGGATTGTCGATAATCACCGGCGAGGAGGCCCAATAGCCGGCGTCCGTGCGATCGCCGAGGCTGCTGATCGCCAGTGTTCCGCCCATCTGTAGTCCGGCATCGCCGTTGGCTAGGACGATCCGGTCGGTCGCGAGCTGCGTGCTCCCGTCGGCCTCGATCGGAATGACTACCGCGAGGCTCACCTGGGCTTCAAAGGTCGCGAGGGGGTCCAATCCCATTTCGCCGCTGCCGAGCGTCAAGGTGCCGATGCCGGCGCCGCCGGGGGCGATGGTCCCCAAGATGTCGATCGGGTCGGCGTGGATCGTGCCGCTGCCGGCCAGCGTTCCGGCGACCGCAGCGCTCGTGGCGGTCAGCGTGCCGTCGACGGTCAGTGTGGCGTCCGCGCCGACATCGACGGTACCGGTCACTGACAGCATGTTCGGATCGCTGACGATGAGCTTGGCGTTGCTGGTGGCACCGAGGGCAATCGAGGCGGCCGTGACGTTGGCTTCCACGGTCACGTTACTGCCGGCGACGTCGATGGTCATGTCGGCATCGGCAACGGGCGTTTGGCCACTCGTGGTGCCGTCGTTCCAGTTGGCACTGGCCCACGGGGCGGCGCCGGCCAGTTCCCAGGTGTAGGCGGGCGTCGAGGAGTCGCCCACAAACAGCGGATCGGACAGGACGTAGAACGACCAGTTGCTATTGGGATCGCCTTTGCCGAATCGCGCCCAAACGCGGCCGGTGGTGTTCGCGCGGGAGGAGCCCCAGGCGACCCTCTCACCGTCACCATCTGGATCTCCCAGGACATCACCTCCAGAAGGGCCCCCGCTGACGTGTGTCCCCGTCACGACATTGGTACCAAACCCGGTCGTGATGCCCTCGACTCCATCTTCATTGAGGTAGGGGGAGTAGTACATATTCTGACCGTTGGGCGAATCGGCCGCGGCAAATCTCAAACCGAACCCGTTCCACATGTCCGCGTTGTCCGCTGCAATCATGGTGGTGCCGTCCAGTACGAAAATCGGCTCGCCGACACCGGCACTCGTGTCGTCCGTCCCCGTGTTCTGCCTGGCACTCACCGTCGCGGTGGAGCCCAACACCTTCCAGGTACCATTTCCGAGAAGCGGAAAGGCCGTGCTGCCAGCGGCGACGCTCTGCACGAAGCTGTTGTAATCGGCGATGTCACCGGACAATGCGTCTCTTTTATCTTCCGTGTAAAAGGCGAGGCGATACGTATCCCCGGGTGCCCAGGCGGCACTGGTGGCGGGATTGATCCCGCCGTTGGCGGTGTCATCCAGGACACCGAGCATGCCAATGATCCCTGCGTTGGCCGGAGTGGCCGCCATGACGAGCATGGCAAGAGTCAGGACCGCCAAGGTCAATAGGTTTCTGTTTCTTCTAATCATGCTCTTCTCCCAAATATGAATCGAACCAAAACGGTAAACGCTGGTATTTGAGTAAAACGAGTATCTCGCTGAAGCCGAGTGGTCGCGGGTTTGGCGCATGGACTGCACCGTGGGTGGCCCGGCGGCACAACGGATTGCGTGCCACTGCTTGCTTGCAAGCAGCGGCGTAGCGGGTCCGGCTTCAGAGGTCGTGGCCCCATCCGCCGCCAGACGTATCACCGCAAGAATGCACCTTGGCCGCAAACACGCGTCACCGGTTTAGGTGACCGTCTGTTCGCCCCGGTGCAACGTTGCCTCACAGAATTGGGCAAAACACGCGACCGAATGTCGCAAATCGTCAAGCGACACACAGACTAATATAGCAGATCGGGTTCTTGCTACAACACTTTCGAGCCTGCCCTCCACGATAATTTCGAGAATTCTTGGGAAAATCGGTCGAAAACACGCAGCCAAGGAGGGGGGCGTTTCGATCGCGGTCGTCTCACGCCAAATGCCACATTAATTCACGGCTAACACCACATTAGTTTGGGTGGC
>JABMRB010000218.1 GCA_013202865.1 Candidatus Nealsoniibacteriota bacterium
GCATGGAGACGCTGGAAGCAGCGTTCGACAGGATCGAAGAGTTCCTGGCGGGGTAGAGCAGAGGGCCGAACAGCCCGCTGAAAAAGTCGTGGCCACAGGCGGCCCGCCTGTGGGACCGTGCAGGCGAGCCGCCTGTGGCCACGACTTTTTCAGCGGGCTGTTCGGCCCTCTGCTCTACCCCGCCAGGAACTCTTCGATCCTGTCGAACGCTGCTTCCAGCGTCTCCATGCTGGTGGCAAATGCGGCCCGGAAATAGCCCTCCGTGCCGAACGCCGATCCCATCACGGTGGCCACGTTCTGCTGTGCGAGCAGTTCCATGCACCACTGGTGGGAGTTGTCGATCTGCGTGCCGTTGTACGGTCGGCCCAGGTGTTCGGCGATGTTGATATACGCATAGAACGCGCCGCCCATCTCCGCACAACTGATGCCGGGAATCTGTCCGATCCGCCGGATCACGAACTCCCGCCGCTTGGTGAACTCGACGAGCATCTCGTCGACGCACTGCTGCGGGCCCTCGATCGCCGCAATCGCTGCGTATTGGCTGATGCTGCACGGATTCGACGTTTCCTGGCTCTGCAGGCTACCCATCGCCTTGGCCATACCGACCGGCGAGAGCGTCCACCCGATCCGCCAGCCGGTCATCGCGTAGGTCTTGCTCACGCCGTTGATCACCGCCGTCCGCTCGGCCAGCCCCGGGCGGACCGTGGGGAAACTGGCAAACTTGTGGCCCGGGTAGACCAGCCGATCGTAGATTTCGTCGGCCAGAACGAGCAGATCGTGCTCGATCACCACGTCGGCCAACTCACCCAATTCCTCGGGTGAGTACATGCTGCCGGTCGGGTTCGACGGGCTGCAAAGCAGCAACATCTTCGTTTTGTCGGTAATCGCGGCGCGGAACTGCTCGGCGTTGAGCTTGAAGTTGTCCTCCTGCCGGGTCTGCACGATCACCGGTATCGCCCCGGTCAGTTTGACCAGTTCGGCATAACTGACCCAATAGGGGGCCGGGATAATCACCTCGTCGCCCGGATCGAGCAACACGGCACAGACGTTATGCACCGAGTGCTTCGCCCCGTTGGAAACCACCACCTGCGAGGGGGCGTACTCCAGGCCGTGCTGTTGCTGATACTGCTGGGCAACCGACCGTTTCAGCTCGGGAATGCCGCTGGCGGCCGTATAATGCGTGTGTCCGGCCTCCATGGCCTCGACGGCTGCCTGGCAGATGTGTTTCGGAGTGGTGAAGTCGGGCTCGCCGACGCTCAGGTCGTAGACCGTCTTGCCGGCCGCCTTCAGTTCCTTGGCCTTGGTCGACATGGCGATCGTGGCCGATGGTTCGAGGGCTTGAATCACGCGAGAAATCGTCACGGGCATGGGGGATGTTCCAGAAAATACGGGGCGGTTGACGCGCAGCAATACACAGTAGACAATGATAGTAGCTCTGCGGTCGGCTTCCAAGTGCCCCCACGCGGTGTTTTTTGGCCTTCCAGCGGTGAAATGCACACCTCCCCACTTGTGGCACGCCAGCCATCGCAATAATCTCGCAAGACTTTGAAGAGCCTCTTGGAAGAACTATTCCGAGGCACAAACTGTAAGCATCACCATGGCAAACAAGCGTATCGGCATCTGGTTAATCGGGGCCAAAGGCGGCGTGGCAACGACCACGATCGTCGGACTTACCACCCTAAAGAAGGGGTTGATTGGTTCGGCCGGACTGGTCAGCCAGCTTCCGCAGTTCGAGTCGCTCGACCTGGCCGACTGGGCCGATATGGTCGTCGGTGGACACGAAATCCGCGACGTTTCCCTGATCGGTGAGGCGACAAAACTGGTCACCGAGAGCCACACCGCCAGCCAGGAGTGGATCGATCAGTGCCGGGACGAACTCGAGCAGATCGACCGGCGGATCCGCCCGGGCTGTCTGCTGAACGTGGGGCAGACGATCGAGGATTTGGCTGCCGCGGAAGTGCCCCGCGACGCGTCGCCCCGGGCGGCCGTCAAGCGGCTACGCGAAGATCTCGACCAGTTCGTCCGTAGCGAGCAGCTCGACCGGCTGGTGGTCGTCAACGTTGCCTCGACCGAGCCGCCGGCCGACCCGGCCTCGATCCCCCCACAATGGTCCAAGATGGAGCCGATGCTCGACGACCCGCAATGCCCGTTGCCGGCCAGTTCGCTCTACGCGATCGCGGCGTTGGAGTCGGGCCACGCCTATGTGAACTTCACGCCGTCGCTCGGGTCGTCGCCGGCGGCGATCGACGAATTGGCCCGGCTGCGGGGTACTTGTCATATCGGCCGCGACGGCAAGACGGGCGAAACACTGATGAAAAGCGTGCTGGCACCGATGTTCGCCAGGCGAAACCTCCGAATAATGAGCTGGGTCGGACACAACATCTTCGGTAACATGGACGGCAAGGTGCTCAAGGACCCGGACAACAAACGGGCGAAGGTCGACAGCAAAGACCACCTCATCCACGAGATCCTCGGCTACCGGCCGCAGACCCACGTCTCGATCGAGTACATCGAGAGCCTGGGCGATTGGAAGACCGCCTGGGATCACGTCCATTTCACCGGCTTCCTAGGCGTGCCGATGTCGCTGCAATTCACCTGGCAAGGTTGCGATTCGGTGTTGGCCGCCCCGTTGGTCCTCGACCTGACACGCTTCACCGATCTGGCCGCCCGCCGCGGCCAAACCGGCGAGTTGACCTTCCTGGCCAGTTTCTTCAAGAGCCCCCAGGGCGTAGACGAGCATTGCTTCGACCGGCAGTTTCAGATGTTGGAACAATGGGCGGAGGGAATGAAGAATGATGAATGAAGAATGATGAATAGAAGAAGAATGACGAATAGGGGTCGCTTGCGGCTTCGCGGCGTTTGCCCCACGACATAACACTTACTTGCAGGACGCACCAACCGTGCCCAAAGAAAACACACCCTCCCAATCGTCGTCGAAACCGGCGACATCGTCCGAAGATCGCCCCAAGCGGAAACGCAAGCCCCGGCGACGCTCCAAATCGAAGACTGCGGCGCAGGCTGAACCGGATTCCGAAGCGGAATCGGAACCCGAGCCGGAAGCGGAATCGGAACCCGAGCCGGAAGTGGAATCGAAACCCAAATCGAAACCCGAGCCGGAATCAGCGCCGCGGCGGAAATCGCAGCGGGAGCCGGAAGCCGCGGCGGAATCGAAGCCGGTGCAAGTAACGCCCGCACCCGTCAATCCGGACGCCACCAGCTTCGCCGCCATGGGGCTCTCGGACGTGATGCTCAACACGCTCACCGAGGTCGAGTATCTCGACCCGACGCCGATCCAATCGGGCCTGATCCCCCTCGCGATGACCGGCGTGGACGTGATGGGCCAGGCCCAGACCGGCACCGGCAAGACGGCCGCCTTCGGCATCCCGATCCTCGAACAACTCCAGCCGCACAAGCGCGGTGCCGATCCCCAGGCCCTGGTGCTGGCCCCCACCCGGGAACTGGCCGTCCAGGTCCGCGACGAGTGCTCCAAGCTGGGCGCCGGCCACAAGGCCCACGTCGTGGCCGTCTACGGCGGCAAGCCGATCCGCCAGCAGATCGAGAAGCTCCGCCGCGGCGTCGAAATCGTTGTCGGCACACCCGGCCGCGTGATGGACCTGATGGACCGCGGGGTCCTGATGTTCGGCGGGCTGCGGTTCGTGGTACTCGACGAAGCCGACCGGATGCTCGACATCGGGTTCCGCCCCGACATCGAGAAGATCCTCCGCCGCTGTCCGCAGTCGCGCCAGACGCTGTTGCTCAGCGCCACGATCCCGCCGCCGGTGGAGCGGCTGGCCCAGCGCTACATGCGCGACCCGAAGATGCTCGACTTTTCGCCCAAGGGCCTCTCGGTCGAGACGATCGAGCAGTTCTATTTCACGGTCGATCCGATGCAGAAGTTCGACCTTCTAGTCAAGCTGATCGAGCGGGAGGACCCGACGCAGGCGATCATTTTCTGCCGCACCAAGCGGGGTACCGACAAGGTCGCTCGCCGGCTGTCGCGCAAGTTCAAGGGCGCCGACACGATCCACGGCGATTTGGCCCAGACCGCCCGGGACCGCGTGATGCGTGCGTTCCGCGACGGCAAGGTGCGTTACCTGGTGGCCACCGACGTGGTCGGCCGGGGGATCGACGTGACGCGGATTTCGCACATCATCAACTACGACACACCGCAGTTCTGCGACGACTACGTCCACCGCGTCGGCCGCACCGGCCGGATGGGCCGCGAGGGCGTCGCCTTCACGTTCGTCACGCCCGAGGAGGGCAACGAACTGACGCGGATCGAGATGCGGATCAATCTGCTGTTGAAGCGAGACGATATCCCCGGTTTCGCCGCGTCTCAGAATACCCAGCGTCCCGAGCCCACCGCCGACGGCCAGACGTCCGACGAATCGTTCGGTCGTTTCGAGCCCCCCGAGCCCCCGAAGCCCAAGCCCGTCTTCGGTTCCCGCAACCGCCGGCATCGTAGGGCGCTGTAGGGTGCGTGCAACGCACCATAATGTATGATACGTGGCTGTCGGTGCGTTACACGCACCCTACTTTTCTGATCCGTGTCCTCCGCGGTGAACTTAGCGTTGTCGTAATTGGGCTCTTTTTTCCGATCCGGCAATGGGGTATGCTGATGTCTCGGTGTTTTCCGTCAGAAATGACCGGGGGCGTGCTGCAAGACGAAAACGACTCCAACTTCCGAGGGTGCTTGCCATGAGCGAACGTGCCGATCCGATCTCTCGACGCCGGTTTCTGGGACAATCTGCACTCACCGCCGCGACCGTGGCGGCCGGGGCGGCTGCGCCCGCTGCCGAGGAGCAATCCAAAGAACGGCCGAATCTGATCTACGTATTCGCCGATCAGCTTCGGTATCTCTCCTGCGGATACGCCGGCGACCGACGAGCCCATACGCCGAACATCGATCGATTGGCGGCCGGGGGTGTGAACTTCAAGAACTGCACGTCGATGACGCCCGTCTGCTCGGCTTATCGGGCGTCGCTGATGACCGGCAAGTACACGACCAGTACCGGCATGGTGATCAACGAACTGCGGCTGAGCCCCGAACACGAGTGCCTCGGGCACGTGCTCGGCCGCGGTGGTTACGAGACGGGCTACATCGGCAAGTGGCACCTCTGGGCAAACCAACTCGGACACCATCACGAAGACCGCAACGGGTTCACGCCGCCGGGGCCGTACCGGCTCGGGTTCGATGGACACTGGGCGGCCTACAACTTCCACCACGGCTACTACGACGCGTTCTACTATCGCGACGAGCCTAAGAAGATCTACTACACCCGCCCGGGCGTCGAGCGGCCCTACGAACCCGACGCCCAGACCGACATGGCGATCGACTACGTCGGCCGAGCTTCGCAAGCAGAACAACCGTTCGCGCTGATGCTCTCCTACGGCACGCCGCACGACCCCTGGGGTTGGAACAACGTGCCCGAGCGCTACGCCGAGATGTTCCGCGACGTTCGCTTCCCCAAGCCGCCGAACTACTCCGCCGTGCAGGACCCCTACGCCGACGCCTGGGCCACGATGGGTAAGGCGTACGTCGATCACCTCGAACAATACCAGCAGGGCTACTACGCGATGACCGCCAATCTCGACTGGAACATCGGTCGGCTGATGGCGGCGCTGCGCGAGAAAGGCCAACTCGACAACACGATCGTGGTCTTCACGTCCGATCACGGCGAGATGTTCGGTGCGCACGGCCGCCGGGCGAAGAATATCTTCTACGAAGAGGCGGCCCGCGTACCGTTTTTGGTCCATTGGCCCAAGCGGATTGCTGCCGGGGGCACCTCCGACGCCTGTCTGAACACACCCGATATCATGCCGACGCTGCTGGGGATGTTGGATCTGCCCGTGCCCGAGGCGGTCGAAGGGATGGATCTGAGCCATTGTGCGTTGGGTATTGAAGGACCCGAGCCGGAGGCCGCGTTGATGCAGAACACGGGCGCATGTGCCGCGTGGCAGGACGGACACGAATGGCGAGCGCTGCGAGACAAGCGGTTCACCTACGCCGTCTACCGTCGCGACAGTGCCGCCGGCAGCGAGGAACGCTGTGCCGTTGGCAGCGAGGGACGCTGTGCCGCCGGCAGCGAGGAACGCTGTGCCGCCGGCAGCGAGGAACGCTGTGCCGCCGGC
>JABMRB010000219.1 GCA_013202865.1 Candidatus Nealsoniibacteriota bacterium
CAATCGTGCCGGTCATCTTGGCGGACTGCCGGATTCGCGTGTGGGCATCTTTGAGGGCTTCGGCCCTCGTCTTGGCGACTTCATCGAGCTTCGGGCGTAGTGTGTCGACACTGCCGATAAAGTGCTGCAATTGCTGGGTTACCAGTGACCCGGGCAAATTGCCGCTGGGGGTGATATCGAGCAGGTTCTTCGAGTCCGCTTCGTCGAGCCATTTTGGGTCAGCCTGCGAACCGGTGAACGCGAGCGTGAGTACCTCTTCAGCCAAGAGCGGAGCGTCGGAACCGCCACGCCGCTTGACCTTGAGGTGGTATCGCAGGCGAACCACCAGCAGCGAGGTCTTTTCGGCGACGCCCTTGGTCTTTGTTACGCCGCAACGCCTGGCAACCGTTCGTTCGCCTTCTGCCTGGACCTCGTCCAAGGCCGTGTCGAGCGTGTACGACGCGAGGCCTTCGACAATCGGATGCGTACGGCTGAGATAGAGGACGCCTTCATCGACTGGCAGATTGAATCGTCCCCGGAACGGCTTGTCTTTATCAATGGCGTGGCGAAGAGCACGAGCCGTCTCGTTCGAGACACCGACCTCGATAGTGTCTTTCGGCCTGTCCGAGATGGGCACTCCGGCGAGATGCAATACGTCTTTAACGAATCGGTTGACCGTGGGGCCTGCACCGATGGCTTCGCGAATAGCGTCGAGTTCCGCCTTGACTTCTTCGGTCTTGATGGCGTGCTGGGCAAAACGCGACCGCGACCGCTTTTCCTTCTCACGAGCGTCTTCCCAACTCGCGTGCAGTTCGTTCCGAATTGGGTCGAGACCGGGCAGGTACATCTGCCGGCTGTCATCGACTCCGCCGCGAAGCTCCATGCCCTCGAACAGTGCTTTGATGACTTCTTCGCTGCTGCCCGGTACGGCGACCGAAATGCCGAGGTCGCTCTTAATCTTCTTGTGCTTGCGGAGCAAAACATCGAGCACGACACCGTCGATTTGATTGTCGACGCCGAAGTAGGTCAGGACGCGGACCTTGTCTTTTGGCTGGCCGAAGCGGTCGACGCGGCCTTCGCGTTGCTCGTGGCGAGTCGGGTTCCACGACAAGTCGTAGTGAATCACCGCGTCGAACAACGTCTGGAGGTTAACGCCTTCACTGAGGCAGTCGGTGGCAACGAGAACTCGCCGTTCGTGTTTGCCGAGTTCTTCAATGCGGCCTTCGCGTTCCTTCGGCGGTAGCGTGCCAGTCACAGCCGCGACCTCAATGTTCTTCAATGCGTCACGGAGATACGACGCGACGTACTCGGCCGTGTCGATGAAGCGGCAGAAGATGATTGGATTGTAGCCGTCCTTGACGACCGCTTTGATGAGTTTGATTGCCTTCTGGAGCTTTGCATCGTCCTTGCCGGACAGCTTTTCCGCCTCGCGACCGAGCCGCTTGAGGCGTTCACTCACTTTGTCATCGTCTTCGGACGGATTGCCGCCCGGCGTCATGTCGAAGACTTCCGTGATTTCGAGTTCTTCTTGGTCGAGAACGGCTCGCCGCCCCAGTTCTTCGATATCTGCATCATTCTCGGCATCGGCGGTCGCGGCACGATTGCGAAGGGTGGCCGCGGCGGCGGCCGGACTGGACGCCATCGCCCGCAGCAGGGCCAGGGCCGACCACCAGCGAACGCGGCGGTTGCGTTTGTTGCCCGACTCGTCGCTCACCAGTTCGCTGGCGAACTCCAGCACCTTGCGAAATAGCCTTTTGTATGGCTCACTCAGTTTGTAGCTCTCTTCGGCGTCTTCGCGGTCGGGAAACGTCGTCTCCGTCTGCAAGTCCTTGTCCATCTTGATGACATTGCCGCGAAGCCGCTGGACCAGGTGCTTGGCCAACTCGATACGTACCGCTGACCGTGAATCCAACTCCAAATCGTGCGGCAGGTCGCCGAACTTCTGGTCGATGAGCGACAGCAACGACCTGAAAGCCTCCTCATTGCCGCTATGCGGCGTCGCCGTCACGAGAATGAGGTTGCGGTCTTCCGAGCTTGAGATGGCTTTGATGAGTTCAAATCGTGCCTGGCGCGCCTGGCCGACCTTACCGGACAACGTGCAGGTGTGGGCCTCGTCGACGATGACCAGCTCCGGACACTCGCGAATGAAATCATCGCGATGGCGGTGCGATTTGATGAAATCGGTCGAGACGATGATATGGCGGTATCGCTGGTAGATGGACTCGCCGGGCTGAAGCCCCCGTTCGAGCCGCTGCACGGTCGAACTGAGGACCAACTCGGCGTCGATGTGGAACTTCTCGGCCATTTCCTTCTGCCACTGCTCGGCCAGATGGGGTGGGCAGAGTACCGCTAGGCGAGTGACTTCGCCCCGTTCCAAAAGCTCTTTGGCGATGAGGCAGGCTTCTATCGTTTTGCCGATGCCCACGTCGTCGGCAATCAACAGACGCACCGGGTCAAGCCGCATCGCCATCAAGAGCGGAACGAGTTGGTATGGCCTGGGGTCAACGGCAATCTTGCCAAAGCTACGAAACGGCCCGGCTGCGGATCGCGTCGACAGGCGTGCCGCGTCGCGAAGCAACCGACACGAATTGAAATCGCCGGGATTCTCCCAATTGGGAAGGGAGAAGCTGGCGGAGGTCACCGGCTCGATGGTCTTGCAGATGCCAACAACTTCGTCGTCTAGCCCGCCGATGGGTCGGACCATCAGCACGTCGTCCGTCGAATCAGGGAGAACGACCCACTCTCGTCCGCGTGCTTTGACAAGTGCTCCCGGTGGAAATGTAGCTGGCATCAGACTCCCTTCCTTTGGCCGAAGACATCGCCGTATTGGTCGAAGATAGCGTTCCAGTCGGCTGCATGATGAAAGCGAATGACCAGATAGCCCGCACCGATAAGTCGCTGAGTGGTTTCCGTGTCCTTGGCCTTCTGGTCCGGCTCGTCGTGAATTGGGCCATCGATGTAGACGGCCGTGTTGACCCCGTTGTAGTAGAAGTCGGGACGCGTCGAGCAGGCCGAGATGAGATACTGTGCATTGCTCGGAAGCCGAAGCTGCGATTCGTGAACGCGCTTGAGCCAGCGACGCTCAAGTTGTGAGTCGCAGGCACCCATCAGTTCGTCGAGATGGTCCACCCGCGTCCGACGCGAACCAGAAATCTCTGTGACTGCCTTGCTCAAGTCCATTAGCAGCTTGACGATAAGCTGCCGGTCAATGTTTCGATGGTCCGGCTGATTGCTGTACTCCAGCAAACAGTCGTAACAGGCCGCCTCGCAGTGGTCGCGTCCCTCGTCTTCGCCCGTTTCAGGATTGAAGTGGCAAATCGCCAAGGCGGCCTTCACGACTTCTGCAAAGGCATTTGGCTCTTCGGCCACTTGTCGAAGAACGCCGGCACCGCCCTCGGACGCCTCGTAGAAGAAGAGAATACTGCGGTCGTCGACGCTCGGCAGCGGATCGACCGCGAGTTCGTTCGGCTCCAGTTGGTAAACCTGCTGAATACCCTGTTTGAGAGCGGCTTGTAGTGTCGCCATGACTTGAACGTCTTGGACTCCTTCCAACTCGAACGTCAAGGCGTTTCGGCTATCCTGCACGTAGGGCACAACTCGTTTGATACGGGCGGCATTCTGAGGGTCTTCGCGGTCACCGTCCTCGACATCCCTATTCGTGGCCCAATAGCCACGCTCGACATCGAGCAGGAAGCCGTGCTCGTTCGCGTTTCGCCGCTTCCGCCAACCGATATTGATTCGCCAAATCGTGGCCGCATCGCCGTAACGCATCGTTGCCACTCGGCCGTCACCCACCTTGACCTCGGCCTTGCGGAAGTCGGGCTCTCCATTGACGGTCGAGAAGCGGAACGTGCTGCGAATCTCGTAGCCGACGCGTTGCCGTTCTTCTTCGTCGGAAGTGATTCGGTCGACTCGTTTGGCGGTGACGTTTTGCAGCCGAACCATTTCGCGGATTTCATCGGTCGGCTCCAAAGCACGCCCGCAGTTCTCACAGTTGTCTACGCCGGGACCGCTCTCCACAAAATGCCCGTATCCGCAAGCCGAGCACAACTTCATAATGTACTGGGTAATTTCCTGAGAGTCTTCATCGAACGCCAGGTTCACCTTGTTGATGCGGTATCGCGAACCTTCGTGGTAAATGACCGCACGTGGCCCATATTCTGAAATCGCCAGGAAACGTGGTCGCGACAGGAACTCGTCTTTGCCCCGG
>JABMRB010000220.1 GCA_013202865.1 Candidatus Nealsoniibacteriota bacterium
GGGCGGCGTCGTGGCGGAAGGTGGGCCATGAGGAGGGATTTGGGATTTGGGATTTGGGATTTAGGATTTGTGCGTAGGCGGGGCCGCGTTGGAGGCGGGGAGTTTCCGCTTTCCGCTTTCCGCTTTCCACTTTTCTGGCCGGCGCTAGTGCGTTGAAGCCGGATAGCTTTGCTTCGGTGTAACAGGCGCAGGGGTGCTGCGGGGCGTAGATCAGGCCGTTGCCTGGCATTACGCCGTAGTGGCAGGCGCCGCGGACCCAGTGGTGGCAGGTCCAATGCTCGGCGGCGTGGTCGATGAACTCGATCCCGGTCCGCGAGAAGAGCAGGTACTTGTCGGTCGCCTTGGCGCGGTAGCAGCGGTGGTGGAACCAGTGTGTCTCGACGTCCGGCAGGAACTGGCTCTTGATCTCGCCGCTGTGCAGGTCGCGGCCGATCATCACGCCCGACTGCCGGCCCTGGGCCACCGCACCGTGCCAGACCAGTCCGCCGGCCACGAGGATATCGTCAGGCGTGCCCTGATGCCCGGCGGGTTGAAGTTCCCCCTTCCAGAGCGTCTTGCCGCTGTCGGCCGAGAGGGCGAACATCGTGGTGCTCCCCGCCGTGTACCGCTCGGCCGCGACCATGCCGCTGTAGAGAATGACGTCGTCGTAGATCACCACGGTCGCGCCGGAGGAACTCCTCATGTTTTCGCGGACCGGCAGCGGTTCGGAACTCCAGAGGACCCTTCCGTTGCCGCGGTCGAGGCATTGGAGCTTCTGTCCGTCGTGAAACAGCACGCGCTTTGCGTCGGCAGCGAGCGACATGGAGATCACGTCCGACTCGTGCCGCCAGAGCGTTTTGCCCGAGGCGGCGTCGACGGCCATGACGATCCGCGGCGCTTTGCTCCAGATCGCCCCGGTGTTCGCTGCCTTGACTTCCGTCATGTTGGCGTAGGTCTTCTTGGGGTCGCTACGCAACGGTTGCCCTTCGCCCGCGACGACCAGCAGCAACACGCCGCGGTCGCAGAGGATCTCTTCGGTGGCCTTGGTGTTCTCGTAGGTGCGGACCGTTTCGCCGGTGGCCGCGTCGAGCGCCGTAAGCGGCCCGTCGATGCCGAGGGTCACGTAGACCCGGTTGCCGACGGCCACGAGCCGCCGGGCCATCAGTTGCGGACCGCTCTTCAACGGCCAGAGGTGTTGATGCCACCGGTCGATGTTGCGCTTCCAGAGTACCGTGCCGTTGAAAGCGTCGCGGGCGATCACGCGCCACCGCGGCGGCGTGAGGATCGACGCGCGGGTGGCCTCGTCGAAGATGTAGAAGACGCGGCCGCCGGACGTGACCACGGCACTGACGCTCGACATGTGATCGTGCTGCCGCGAATACCGCGACCCGCCGACCCACTGGTATTGCCGGGGCGGTTCGACCAGGCTATCGTGCGACACGGCGTTGCCGGTCGGGTCGTGCAGGTAGTGGGTCCACTCGTCCATCGCCGGCGGGCGCGGCTTGACGGTCTTGCTCCACCGATTGCCTTGCTTGACGTAGGCCACCCCTAGCGGCGCGAGCACGCGTTGGATCTCGGCGTCGGTTACTTTCTCCCGCTCGCTGACGACGATCAGGTTGGCGAAGTTGTCGATGTACGGCAGATGCTTGCCGTCGAACGTGTCGAACGACAGAGGTCCGTATGCGCCGGGCTCGCCGATTCGCTGCCGGGCTTTCGCAACGTTCTGCGGATCGACGTCCAACCCCTGCACGAGATACCGGTCGTTCGGGCGTAACTGTGGCGTCAATTCGCCGTCACCGCAACCGACGTGTACGACGACCCCGCCTTGGACGCCGGTCGCTTCGAGGATGTCGCGACCGGAGTCGGCCAGTACTGCCGGCACGCAAGCCACCGAGAGTAGAATCGCGCTGAACCATTTCGCTCGCATGTCGTCTCTCCTTCTTTCTCACTGAAATCGGGTATTCCGCCGGTACCAGACACAATACGCACATTATCGCAGGGCCGCGAAGGATTGCAAGCAAGTGCCTCGCGTTGGGGTGGCAGTTGTACTGCCACCCCTTCCTCGTCCGCAGGGGCCTCGCGGGCGGCGGCGGGTACGGCAGTACAACTGCCATACCAACGTGAGACACCTCTTTCTCCCCACTCCCCACTCCCCACTTCCCACTATCCACTATTCACTATCCACTCCTCTTCCACCCTTGGCCCGCCGCTGCCCTGCCGCTACAATCCGGGCATGGCCAACCGCGACAACCATTATGAGGCAGCGTTCGAGGAGTTTCTGCGGAGCCGCACCGTGCCGTACGTGGCCGTGGACGAGGCGCGACGCAGTGTGCTCTCCGGCGGTGTGTCGATCAAGAGCCTCGATTTCATCGTGGCCGTCTCCGCCGAACTGAACTGGCTGGTCGACGTCAAGGGCCGGCGGTTCCCCTCCGGCGACGAGACGAAGCAGTATTGGAAGAATTGGTCGCCCCGGGAGGATATCCAGAGTCTGGCCCAATGGGAGCGGCTTTTCGGCGACACGTTTCGGGCGTTGTTCGTCTTCGCCTACGACGTACTGGGCAATCGAACACCGCTGCCGGCCGAGCAACTCTTCGAGCATCGCGGCCGGTCCTACGCATTCGTGGCCGTCACGCTGGGCGACTACGCCACACACGCCCGGCAGATTTCGTCGGCCTGGGACACGGTAGCCATGCCAACGGCCGATTTCCGCCGCTCGGCCCGGCCGATGGATGAGTTGTTGGACGGGAGGACACGCGAGAGAGCCGCATCCGCACCGGCCCAATTCTCGCTACCGCCCAATGCGCCGGAGTAAATCCGGCGGCTCGTGGAGTGAATCGCCTGCCCAATCCCCCGGCCGGAGGGGGCTTTGGCAGACGGGCCGGTTCCGACTATAATGAAGGTTCCCCGAGATGAAGGAACCGGACCCATGCTGCGAACTCGCTGGACGATGCCCCGATTGTACCCGATCGCGAAGAAAATCAAGCTGGCGGCCCTGGCCGTCGTCTGCTGGCTGGCGGTCTACGCCCCGGCGCTGGCCCAGGCCAAGCCGGAAGAGGAGGAGGAGGGGGGCTCCGGCAACTGGATGATGTCCTACGGGCTGGTACTGCTGGGGATCGTGCTGGGGATGCTAGTCGTCTGCCGCTCCAGCCACCGCCGCGACCGGGCCCAGCAGGAAATGTTCGCCGACTCGGACGAAGAGTTGGACGACGAGTAAGCGGTTTGTAGTGGCCCGATTCATCGGGTTTTAGTTTCCACGAACGATCTCGATCGTCAAATCCTTCTGGCTGCGGAACAGACCCAGCTTGACCTTGGCACCCGGTGCCGCGGCCCGATAGAGCCGCAGCAGGTCGGCGACGTCTTTGACCGGCTTGCCGTCGCAGTGGAGGATCGCGTCGCCCTTCTTTAGTCCGAACTTCGCGGCCGTGCTTCCTTCGGGCACGTCGACCAGCAGCACGCCGATCTCGCCGGGCAGGCCGTGGGCCGACATCTCGCCTTGGCCGACGACGTTTTTGATCTTCGCCCCCAGCCAGGCGTGGACGCGTCCGTCGCGCCCGCCGGGTGCATCCGCGCCCGTCGGCGCGCCGGGCATTTGCGGTGTGCGAGCTTCGGCGCGAAGTTCCGGGCTAACCACGCCGAACTGGTCCATCGGAAAATTCTCGAACCCGAGCTTCAGCGCGGGCGAATCGTCGTTGACGCGGAAGTCGCCCCCGGCCGGGTCGACGAACATCGGATCGCCCGCCGCGGAGTTCTCGTCCAGGCCCAGCTTGTGCGACTTCTCCAGCGCGGCCTGGTCGGGCAGCAGGTTGTGGTCGACCTCTTTGCCCCAGTCGTTGACACGGATCGGCCGATACCAGGTGCCGACGATGTTGCGGACGAACCGGTCGCCGCTGTTTTGGAACCAGACGTGGGGATGGAACGAATTGCCGACCATGATATTGTTCTCCACGGTACGATAAAAACCCTCGCGGAGCTTGATGCCGCCGTTGAGACAGAGGTTGTTGGTCAGCAGGTAGTTGCTCGACCCGTCGTCCAGGTCGATGTCCCAGCCGTGGTCGCACCGCCAGCGGTTGTTGCGGATGACGGTCGTTTTGCGGGCGTCCCACTTGGGCATTTCGGGGTTGTCGGCCGACATCCGGCTCATCGTGGCGTAGTCAGGGCTCCAGAAGCGGTCGCGGCCCCAGGAGTTGAACGAGCCGTGGTCGCCCGTCTCGCGGACGGTGTCGAAGACGTCGTTGAACTCGATCACGTGTCCGCCCCAGGTGCCCTCGCTGATGTTGATCCCCGCCCGCGGCAGGTGGTAGATGCTGTTGTGGCTGACGGTGATCTCCTCGGCCATGGAGATCTGCACGGCCGCGCTTTGCTTGTGAACGCGGCCGATGCTGTGGATCAGGTTGTCGTAGATCAGGCATTTGGCCGGATAGTTGGCGGTTTTGGGGCCGGGCGTGGTGTCCATCTTTTCGAGCGGGACGAACTCGTGATACTCGAAACTGGGCGAGCGAACCGCGGCCGGATCGCCCACGAAGCAGACGCCGTTGCCGCCGGCTTCGGTGATCTTGCAGCCGGTGACCGTCACGCCCCGAGCATAGTTGCTCACGAAGACGCCGTTGCCGCCGACCGCGTCGAAGAAACAGTGGCCGACGGTACATTCCTCGACGCCTTCCATCAGCACGGCCCCGCCGCGGTAGATGCACCAGTCGCTCCGCAAAAGCTGTTCCTTGATCTCCATGAACGTCCGCCGGGTGTGCCGTAGCGTCAGGCCGCTCAGGGTAATGTGCCGGACCGGCTTGTCCATCGAACCGCGGAACTCGAAGAGGTGTCGCAATCGGGCCACTTCGATCGTCGCTCGGTTCGGATCGATTCCGTTGGGCGGGAAGAAGTAGACGATCTTTTTCTGCTTGTCGAGGAACCACTCGCCCGGCACGTCGAGTTCCTCGAAGATATTTTCGACGAAGCGGTGTTGGCCGTGCATTCCCATCCGCCGGTTGTTCTGGTATCCGCCTTCGAGCTTGACGTTGCCGTCGTCGTCGACGCCGGTGATCTCGTAGTGGAAGTCGCCCCAATGGGCGCGGTGCATGGCGTGGACGAACCCGCCTGCCGGATCGGCCCAACGCTTGGCGCGTTCCGGGCTGATGCAATCGGCGGCGAACCCGCCGAAATACTTCGCTTGCGGATCAAAGTTAGGATACCGGGCCATCCGCTGCTTGCGGCCGTTGCAGAAAAGCTGATCGAAGTCGGCCATCCCGGCGGGCACCGCGGCCTGCAGGATGCCGTCGCGATAGGGTTTCCATTGCAGGTCGAGCTTCGCCCCGCCGCTGATCACGGATGTCTCGTTGTGATAGGCGACGTAGACGATCGGCGCTTTCTCCGTGCCGCTGTCCCCGGGCGTGAAGACGACCGGCTCGGCCAGATAGTACGTCCCGCCGCGGATAGCAACCCGGATGGGGCCGGTGGCCGTCTTCTTCAACTGGCGTACGGCGTCGCGGGCCTTGGCCAGCGTTGCCAACGGCCGGTCGATCGTGCCCGGGCCGGCGTCGTCGCCGTCGGGGGCGACAAAGAGGTCGTACTTAGGTTCAGTCGCAGCAACGTGGGCCGCCGCGAAGATTGCCGTAAAGGTCATCCAGACGACCGCCAGCAGCATGTTCCGTTTCATCAATGGGCTCCTCGGGCAAACAGGATCTTCAACGTTGCCCTATTATATCGCGGTGATTCGGTCGCACACAAGCGAGGATCGAGGGGCTACTTGACACGATCGCTGAAACTGATACACTAGAGGGCGTTGTCTGTTTTTCTGTGGCAGGAAGCTTCCGAGGTAGCAGGCAACAGGTTCCCTTCAAATCGAGCGGAGGCAGTGCTGCGTAGCCGACCCGAAGCGGGCTATCGTTACTGGTAGCATCTCTTGCAGGCTGCGCTCTTCTAGTTGATCGCGTCCGGGACGGTTTCCCCCTTTTTCTTCCCGGCGCGGATTCTCCGTCCATACGTTGTCCCCAAGGCGACTTGCCGCCGACAGATCACCGAGGTGTTTTCATGCGTTGTTTCCTATCAGGGTTGGTTTTAGTAGTTCTTTCGTTTAATGGCCTGACACAAGCGAGGGCGGAGAAGCTGATTGGGAACCTCCCGATTACCGGCGGAGGCGCCGCGCTTATCAGCTCGGATTCGCAGTTTGCCCAAGGATTTGCTATTCCGCCCGGCAATAGCTATGCGCTCGAGTCGGTCAAGTTCCATCTTAGATCGGTATGGAATCCGCCAGCGCTGGCCGTGGCTAACCTTCGGGCAGACGGTGGGAGTTCGGGAGAGCGACCAATTCCGGGGCCAATCATCGCGACCCTTGACTGCCTGACGGTTCCAGACACGAGCAAGAAGGAGTATCTGTATGTCCCGACGTCGCCAATCGTCCTGGAGGCGGACACGACCTACTGGGTGGAGGTTGCGCCCGACCCGGCGGGTGGGTGGGTGGGGTGGAATCAGGGCGATCCGCCTACGGCACCGACGGGAATCGCATCGTACGTCGGGCTGGCTCGCTCCTCGGATGGGGGCGTAAGCTGGCATGGCACCAGTCTGCCGTTCGGCACCTACGGCTTTGAAGTGAATGCTACTACTGTCCCGGAACCGTCCACGCTGGCGATGTTGGGCGCGGGTGCTCTCGGGCTAGTGGTGTTCGCGCGGAGAAGACGGGGGAAGAGGCCTTCAGTTTGAGTGAGGTCAGCGGTGGCGTGTCAGACGTAAACCGGTTCATTCGCTGGCCTGGTTGTGCTAGACTGCGCGCGTGGGTCTCGTACCTCGACCCACCCTACGAGCGAGTCTATGCACGTCTCTATCCTTATCCTCGAACCGGCCAAATCGCAGTTCGGCGACCTGCGGCGAGAGTTCCGCGCGGCCGCGGCGGCGGATTGGGACGTGCGACTGATCTCGTCGGTCGAGGAACTGATGACGCAGGTTGCCGACCGCTCGGAGCACCACCTAGTGATCGTGCCGGAGGAATTCGACGACGAGCCGGCGTCGGGGCTGGAATTGATTTCGATGATCCGCTCGGCCGCGCCGGATGCGCCGGTCGTGGTTACCGCCGAGACGGGTAACGTGGACCTGGCAGCGCGGGCGATTGCGGCGGGGGCTACCGATTTTCTCGTCCGCGGCGGGCGGCTGCCGCGGCGGATTGCTACCTTGCTGGGCAAACTCCGCAAGCTGCTGGAGATGATCGACCGCAACCGGTTGCTCGACGAACACAACGCCCAACTTCGCGAGACGATCCAGGCACGGCTGAAGATCGTCGGCGACTCGCCGCAGATTCGCGGCCTGCTCGACCGGGTCCGCCGCGTGGCCGAAGTGCCCCGGCCCGTGCTGATCGTCGGCGAGCGGGGTACGGGCAAGGAACTGGTCGCCCGGGCGATCCACTTCGCCGCCGGGCCGTCGAATCGCCCGATCGTGACGGTCAACTGTGCGGCTTTCAACGACGCGTTGCTCGAAAGCGAACTGTTCGGCCACGAGCGGTGGGCCTTCACCGGGGCCGACGCCATGCAACGCGGCAAGTTCGAGCAGGCCGACGGCGGGACGCTGTTCCTGGACGAGATCGGGCACATGTCGCTGCCGTTTCAGGAGAAGATACTCCGGGTGGTCGAGTACGGTACGTTCACGCGCGTCGGCGGCGCGGCCGAGTTGAAGACGACCGCCCGGATCATCGCGGCCACGAATCGCGACCTGACGGAGATGATCCGCAACGAAGAGTTTCTGGCCGACCTGTACGACCGGCTGACGTTCGAGACGATCGAGGTCCCGTCGCTACGGGAGCGTACGGGCGACGTGGAGGTGTTGGCCCGGTACTTTCTCGATCAGTTTTCCAGGGAAACACCGTCACTGGGCGGCAAGACGCTCTCCAAGGCGGCCGCTCGGGCGATGCGGGCGTATCGATTTCCCGGGAACGTCCGCGAGTTGAAGAACCTCATCGAGCGGGCCGCCTATCGCGACACGACCAGCGAGATCGCGCCGGAGGACCTCGGCCTGCCCGAGGCCGACGCGGCCGGTGACGGATCGTTTCAGTCGAAACTCGACACGTTTGCCCGGCGTTTGATCGCCAACGCGATGCGCACCGCCGACGGCAATCAGGCCCGCGCCGCGCGAGACCTGGGGCTTTCGTATCACCAGTTTCGGTATTATTTGAAGAAGTATGACGTGGTGGCGGACGGGGGAGGCTAGGCCGCAAGCGGTTAGGGTTTGGGTTGGGTTACGCCGGGCAGGTCGTCGGTGCGGAAGGGTGAGGCGGGTAGGCCTTCCTTGTTGCAGAGGTTCGGCTCGGCCGTGTCGGTCCAGCCGAAACGCACGGCGGTGGGCTTGCCGACCTGATCGCTGCCGACGACGATGGTCGCCCCGTCGATCTCGGCCGTGGCCGGGTGGAACTTGTTATCGGCGCCGGCAATGGTGAAGTGCGTTAGCGGCTGGCCGTCGCGGCTAATCAGGCCGCCGCCGACGTGGTCGAATTCGAGCCGGGCCTTGTCGCCGTCGATCTTCATCGACTTGTAGATCGGGCCGGAGTAGACCAACTCCTTGTCGTGGACCGTTGCCAACGCCCAGAGTCCCAGGCGTCGTCCCACGTCCTGTTTGTTTGTCGGGTGGATGTTCTTGACGTTACCAATATCGGTGGTCACCGCCATGCCCGTATTGGGGGAGCTGTTGAGCGTCATCAGTTGGGCCTCCCAGAGTTCGGCACAACAGGCCGGGTCGAGCTTACCGTAACGATACGGTGCAAGCTGCACGAACCCAAAGGGGAAGTCGCCCTGTGCCCAATCGGCCCGCCAGTTGGCGATCATGGCGGGGAAGAGCGCGCGATATTGGAACGCCCGGGAGCAATTCGATTCACCCTGGTACCAGATAGCCCCACGAATGGCGTAGGGAATCAGTGGTGCGATCATGCCGTTGTAGAGGGTCGATCCACGGGCAGCGAGCGGCTTGAGCGTCTCATCGGCGTCGAGCACCTCGCGGCGGGTCCACAATTCGGCGGGCGTACCCCCCCAGGTCGAGTCGATCAATCCGACCGGTGTGTCAAGTTCCTTATGCAGGTGCCGGCCGAAGAAGTATGCAACCGCGGAGAACCCGGTCGCGGTCGCCGGTGTACACTCCTGCCATTGTCCCTCGCAGTCCGATTGCGGGGTGTCGGCCTTGGCCCGTTTGACCTGAAACAGGCGGATTCTGGGATACTTTGCCGCGGCGATCTCGGTTTCGGCGTCCTTGGCACGGGCGAGAGTCCAGGCCATGTTCGACTGTCCGGAGCAGACCCAAACCTCGCCGGCCAGCAGGTTCTTCAACGTAACCTTGCTTCCGGCGGCCCCGGTAACAACCATTTCAAAGGGTTCCCCCGGCTTGAGGTTTGCGAGTTTCGCCTGCCAACGGCCGTCCTTGTCGGCCTTGGCGGTAACCGACTGCTCGGCGATGGTGACGGCCACCATTTCACCCGGCTCGGCCCAACCCCAGACGGGCACCTCGCCACCCTGCTGCAACACCATGTTGTCGGCGAAGATTGCCGGCAGTCTGATCTCGGCGAACGACACCGCAGCACTGGACAGCACGAACAGGCATACGAACACGGCTCCAAGCGTACCCTTACGGAACATTGCAGTCTCCTCCAATAGTGCGTAGTGAGAGTGGATAATCAATTAGTTTATGATAGGGCATATTGTTTTTCCAGTCACCAGTCGATACCCTAAGAGATACAGGCCGTTCGGTTAATCCGGAATCGATGGCGTGCTGACCGCGAGAACCACCTCCTTTGCCCGGTCTATAATGCATCTCCGGCGGGGCGTACACGATGGGGTCGTAGAGGACTTGAGTCAATGAAAGCTGCTTACATCGAGCGAACGGGGCCCCCGAAAAACATCGTCTACGGCGACCTGCCCACGCCCGAACCGGCCGCCGACCAGGTGCTGGTGAAGGTCTCCGCGGTGGCGGTCAACCCGGTTGACACATACATCCGTTCAGGTATGATCGAATTCGACCTGCCGTTTCCGTTCGTCGTCGGCTGCGATTTGGCCGGCACGGTCGAAGCGGTCGGGGCGGAAGTGAAGCGGTTCAAATCGGGCGACCGCGTCTGGGGATCGAACCAGGGACTGCTCGGTCGGCAAGGCACCTTCGCCGAGTACGCCGCGGTCGACGAGTGCTGGCTCTATCCCACGCCGGAGGACGTCACCGATCAACAGGCGGCCGCGATCGCCCTGGTCGCGATCACGGCCCATCTCGGCACGTTTCGCGATGCGAAGCTGAACATGGGGGAGACGCTCTTCGTCAACGGCGGCACCGGCGGCGTCGGGTCGTGCGTGATCCAGATGGCCAAGGCGACCGGTGCCCGGGCAATCGCTACCGCCGGCAGCACGGAGAAGGTCAAGGCATGTCGCGAACTGGGGGCGGCCGCGGCGATCAACTACAAGACGTCGAACATGGACGACGCCTTGCGGCGTTGGGCCCCCGATGGAATCGACGTCTGGTACGAAACCCAACGCGAGCACGACCTGGAACTGGTCGTCGAGCACCTCGCACCCGGCGGCCGGCTGATCTTGATGGCCGGTCGCGACTCCTGCCCCCCGTTTCCCATCGGTAAGTTCTACGTGAAGGACTGCAAGATTTTCGGGTTCGCCATGTTCAATTCTCCCCCCGAGGAGCAGCGAAAATGCGCCGCCGAGATCAACCGCTGGATGGCCAGGGGTAAGTTGCAGCCGAGGATCGATCGCGTCATGGGACTCGCCGAGGCGGCCGCCGCACATCGTTTGCAGGAGGAGAACACGCTCGAGAAGGCGGGTACGCTTTCCGGTAAGATCGTGCTGGAAGTCGGGTAGGGAAAATTTCTGGAGCACGCATCGAGCCCCCAGGCGTTCTTAGCCACCCAGTTCCTTTGGCTCGGGGTCCTTCCAAAGCACATCGTTCTTGACCAACGTGTTGAGGATCGTGAGCAGCTTTCGCATCGCGGCGGTCAGGGCAA
>JABMRB010000221.1 GCA_013202865.1 Candidatus Nealsoniibacteriota bacterium
CACGAAGGACAACGGGTGAATGACGAAGCACGAATGACGAATGACGAATGAAAACCGCCTTTAGGTCACCCTGCCACCCTGAAATCTTGCGGGAAAGCAGATCAAGCCCCCCCGGGTTGGGGGGATAGCAAAGGACGAATGACGAAGAAGTGGCCGACTGCCGACGTTTCGTCATTCGTCATTCGTGCTTCGTCATTTCTTCTTTCCCACCGGTATGATTGACCACACCCCATCCGAGTGGTATGGTGCGCCGATCGTTTCAAGAACCGGTTGCCGATCGCGAACTACACTTCAGAGTTCGGTTGGGTAAGAACCGGTTGCGAGATGGTTCGCTTGCCGTCGTATCGTCGGTGTCGCCGTACGTCGGCGGTTTTCAAGGTTCGCTTTACCCCGATCGGGATGTGCGTTGTCACTGAGAGTAACGCTGTCATGGAACTACTGCAAATAGCCTTTTCGCCAGTCAACGTCACGTACACGGTCCTGTTGATCATGGTCGTGGCGTATTGGGTCCTTTATCTGATTGGTGCAGTGGGGTCCGACGTCCTCCATTTCCACGCGGACGCGGACATTGATGTGCCCGCCGATTTGCACGTCGATGTGCCTGCCGATCTGCACGTCGATGTGCCCACCGATTTGCACGTCGATGTGCCTGCCGATCTGCACGTCGATGTGCCCACTGATTTGCACGTCGATGTGCCTGCCGACATGCACGTCGACGGCGACGTGAACGTGGACACCGACATGCATGTATCTGCGGAGGGGGGCGGCCACGGAGTGGCGGAAGTCCTGCACTTCTTCCACGTAGGTGAGCTGCCGGTCGTGCTGATCTTTAGCCTGCTGGTTCTCTTCATGTGGCTGCTATCCATGGTTACCAATGAGGCTTTGAACAACACGCGAGTGTGGGTAGCCGGGTTGCTGTTCTTCCCAATTTTTGTGGCCGGTCTGATGCTTACCAAGGCGATTCTGATGCCGTTCGCGCCGTACTTGAAGCAAATGTTCGATCAGTCGAGCGACATAGTCGTAATCATCGGCAAGATCTGCACAATCAGTTCGTTGGAGGTCACGCCCGAATACGGGCAAGCCGAGTTGCCGCAGCCAGGCGCGCCGATGGTGCTAAACGTCAAGACCAGAGACGGAACGACTCTGCGCAAAGGAGAGGAAGCTATAGTTTACGAGTACGACGAGGAAACGAACACCTATTTGGTGGCAAAGTTCGACATTAACGAGACAACCGATAAGGAGACGTAGAAATGGCCAAGTTCTTCTGGGGATTCGCCGTGGTCGCCGCGTTAGTGGCACTGTTTGTCGGGGTCTACGAGGTCCTGGGGCCGGAAGCGCTCGCCGCAGCCGCTGCCTTGATCGCGATGTTCTTCTTCGCGGTCGTCGTCATGATCGTCCGCTGTTGGCGCAAGGTGGAACAGGGAACGGCCCTGATCATCACCGGGTCCAAGGAACCGACGGTCCATTTCTCCAAGGCGATCGTGATCCCGCTGATCCGGCGGGCTGAAATCATGGACGTCTCGGTCAAACGGATCGAGATCTTCCGCCATGGCTCGGAAGGCCTGGTCTGCAAGGACAACGTCCGGGCCGACATCAAAGTGGCCTTCTACGTCCGCGTGAACAACAACACGGCCGACGTGCTGCAAGTGGCCCAAACGGTCGGTGCGGGCCGGGCCTCCGAACTTGGCAAACTGAATGAACTGTTCGACGCCAAGTTCTCCGAAGCCTTGAAGACCGTCGGCAAGAACTTCGATTTCGTCGAACTCTATACTTCCCGGGAGTCCTTCAAGGACCAGATCCTGAAGGTCATCGGCCGCGACCTCAACGGCTATTACCTGGACGACGCGGCGATCGACTACCTCGAACAGACGCCCGTCGATAAGCTCGACCCCCAGAACATCCTCGACGCGGAGGGTATCAAGAAGATTACGGACAAGACGGCCGCGCAGGCAGTACTGTCCAACGATATCACCCGCGAGAAGGAAAAGACGATCAAGAAGCAGGACGTCGAGGCCCGCGAGGCGATCCTCGAGTTGG
Source organism: Candidatus Nealsoniibacteriota bacterium (assembly GCA_013202865.1). GTDB lineage: Bacteria > Planctomycetota > Planctomycetia > Pirellulales > Thermoguttaceae > JABMRB01. The sequence goes on from JABMRB010000221.1 coordinate 2,038, forward strand.
AACGCCAGTTGGCCGAGGCAGAAGAGAAACAACACCGCGAAATCGCCATCGTCACCGCCCGCGAGCGGGCCGAGTCGCAGAAGGTCGCCCAGGAAGAGCGCCTCAAGGCGGAACGGGCACGGATTACCACCGAAGAGGAAATCGCCGTAGCCGAGGAGAACAAGGACCGCCAGGTGATCGTGGCTTTGCGAAACAAGGAACGCACCGATCAGGTGGAGATCGAACGGGTCCAGCGGGACCAGCAGTTGGAATCCACCGAGCGGCAGCGCCTCGTCTCCCTGGCCGATATCGACAAGGACAAGGCGATCGAGGTCGAGAAGAAGGCCATCCAGGAAGTGATCCGCGAGCGCGTGATCGTCGAGCGAGCGGTGGTCGAACAAGAGGAGAAGATCAAGGACACGCACGAGGTCGCCACGGCCGAGCGTGCCAAAACGGTGGCCATTACCGCGGCCGAGATGGAGGCCCAGGAGCGGCTGGTCAAGGAGATCAAGGCGGCCGAGGCTGCCCGCGACGCGGCTAAGTTTAGCGCCGAGGAGAAGGTGGTCACCGCCCAGGCCAATCGCGACTCGGCCGAGCGCGACGCGGCCGGGAAGAAGCTGATGGCCGAAGGGATCGCGGCCGAAGAGGCCGCGCTGGGGTTGGCCGAGGCCACGGTGATCGAGAAGAAGGCCATCGCCGAAGCCCGCGGCACCGAAGCCAAAGCCGACGCCTACGAGAAACACGGCACGGCCGAGGCCACCGTTGTGGAGCGGAAGGCCGTTGCCGTAGCGAAGGGCCAGGAGGCCCATGCCGTGGCGATTGAGAAGGAAGGCACCGCCGAGGCTACCGTGGTGGAACTCAAGGCCGTCGCCGTAGCGAAGGGCCAGGAAGCCATGGCCGTGGCGATCGAGAAGGAGGGTTCCGCCGAGGCCAGCGTGATGCAGCAGAAGTTCGAGGCCGAGGCCACGGGCATCTCCGAAAAGGCAAAGTCGATGAAGCTCTTCCACGAGGCGGGCCAAGGACACGAGGAGTTCAAGCTGCGACTGGTCAAGGACAAGGACGTCGAACTGGCAGCGATCGCCGCCCAGGCCGAAATTGCCAAGCAGCAAGCGGACATCATCGGAAACGCCCTGAAATCGGCCCATATCGACATCGTCGGCGGCGAGACCGAGTTCTTCGACAAGATCACCTCGGCCATCACCTCCGGCAAGACGGTCGACCGCTGGGTCGGCAACAGCCAGGTGTTGACCGACGTGAAGGACACGTTCTTCAACGGCGATCCGGAATACTTCCAGCAGCGGATCGGGGAGTTCATCGGCCAGTTCAAGCTCGGCACCGAGGACATCAAGAACCTGTCGGTCTCGGCGTTGCTTGCCAAGATGATGGGCATGACCGCAGATCAGGCCTTGCTGAAGGAACTAGAGAAGGTCCTCGACATGGTGCGTGCGGCCGGAATCGCTGAGAAGCCCGCGTCCATCATTCAGGCCGCGCAAGCGAAGTAAGAGGGCGCTGTGTGCCGACAACACAAAGCCGCGACCGTTGGTCGCGACCAAGTGCAAGTAAGACACGGTGTTAGTTGGTAGGGTGCGTGCAACGCACCACAACATGCCGGAGATGGTGCGTTGCACGCACCCTACATGTTGACTGGCAACGGGTGGATCCATGGCTGAGACCGACGTACAAGTAGAAGCCGAGCAGCCGCAATCGGCGGAAAGCGGCTTGGAGCACGGCACCTACGAGGTGATTCGCAACCGCTTGCGAGGCGCCGCGCGGAGCCTCCGCACCCGGCTGGACAAGCTCAACGCCGCCCGCAAGGACGTCTTCGGGGCCATCGAGACCAAGCTGCTGGCCACCGAACGCGTGACCACCGGCAATAACTGCGTGCCCCGCGACATGACGCCGGTGGGCGATTGCTTCCTGTTCGGCTACAACGTTCACATTGGGCTGAAGTCGACCACCAGTCTCGAAGACGTCTTTTCGATCTACGCTTTCCGCGACCGCACGTTTGCCGAGCAGTCGCTGGAGTTGATCGAAGACGAGCGGTTTCGTCGCGATTTTGCAGAGTTGTTCAGATACTACAAGAAGACGGTTTTCGCCCGATTCGCGGTGATCGGCCCGCACCTCTACATGGTCTTCCGTGTCAGCGAGGACGTCAAGGACATCAAGGCCTTCAAGTG
>JABMRB010000222.1 GCA_013202865.1 Candidatus Nealsoniibacteriota bacterium
GGATTTGGGATTTGGGATCGGTACATGGATCGGCGTTTAGCGGGCGCCGGCACGGCGATCCACTCCCCACTATCCACTATCCACTATCCACTCCCCCCTCCTCCGCCGGTCAACAGCAACTTGGCGGGATACTGGAGCAGGTCGATAACGCCGTTGAGGAAGTGGCCGGCGGCGGCGCCGTCGATTAGGCGATGGTCGAAGGAGAGACTCAACGGCATCATCAGCCGCGGCTCGATCTTTCCGTCGCGGACCGCCGGTCGCCACTTCGAGCGGCCTAGCAGCAGGATCGCTACCTCGGGGTGGTTGATGATCGGCGTGCTGTAGGTGCCGCCGACCGCGCCCAGGTTGCTGATCGTAAACGTGCCGCCGCGGAGGTCTTCGATCGCAAACTCGGCGGCCCGGGCACGCTCGGCCAGGGTCTTCAACTCCCGGGCGATCTCGGGGATCGACAACCGGTCGACGTCGCGGATCGCCGGCACGACTAGCCCTCGTGGCGTGTCGACGGCCACGCCGATATTGACGTACTCCTTGTAGACGACCTGCTCGGTCGCGTCGTCGAGGCTGGCGTTGACCGCCGGGTGCTGCCGTAGCGAGACCGCCACCGCCTTGAGCACGAACGGCATCGTGGTCAGCTTGATCCCTTCGCCCAGATAGCCGGGCGGGACGCCCTTGCGGAGGTGCTCCAGGTCGGTGACGTCGGCGTCGTCGAAGTTGGTCACGTGCGGGATCGTGGCGGCGGACTTTGCCATCTGCGCAGCGATCGTGCGGCGGATCTTCGACATCCGCTCCCGACGGATCGGCCCCCAAGCGTCCCGGCCGGGCTCACCCGGCGGGGTAACCGGCACGGGAGCAGAACCAGTGGCGGCCGCCTGCACGTCCTCGGGCGTAATCCGGCCTCGCTTCCCGCTGCCGGAGACCGCATGTAGATCGACGCCCAGTTCCCGCGCCAACCGTCGCGACGCCGGACCAGCCGCAATCGATGCTTCTTCCTCAGCGACAGCGAGCCGCGGGGCTTGCCCCCGCGCCGGTGCGCTCTCAACCGATCCACTCTCCTCCACTTGGCGCCGGGGCAAGCCCGGCGGCTCGCTTTTCTCGCTTTCTGTACTCTCTTCGATCGTCAACAACGTCTGACCTACGCTAACCGTATCGCCCTTGCCGCAATGGATCTTCGTGACCTTTCCGCCGTAAGGGCAGGGGATCTCGACCACGGCCTTGTCGGTCTCCAGTTCGACGACGCTGTCGCTCGGCGCGATCACGTCCCCCTCGCCGACGAGCACTTTGACGACGTCGCCGTTTTCGATGTTCTCGCCCAACTGGGGCAGTTTGAATTCGATGTTCATGGATTTGTGCTGCTAAGGGCGGTCATACCGTGGTCTGATTCGGTTTCTCCGGGTCGAGTCCCAGCGTCTTGATTGCCGCAGCCAACTTCGCCTTGGGGAACTTCCGCTTCCGGGCCAATGATGTCAAGGCGGCCAAGGCGATGTTCTCGGCGTCGACCTCGAAGAACCGTCGTAACTCCGGCCGGGCTTCGCTGCGGCCGAATCCATCGGTGCCCAGCACGGTGTAGTCGGGCCCGGCCCACGGCGCGATCGACAGCCCCACCGCGCTGACGTAGTCCGACGCGGCCACCACCGGCGCCGTCGAACCGTCGAGCACCTGTTGCACGTAGGGCGTTCGCGGCGGGGCGTTCGGATGCAGCCGGTTGAACCGTTGGCAGTCGCGGGCGTCCTGATAGAGGGCCTTGTAGCTGGTCACGCTGTAGACGTTGCTGCCGACGCCGAACTGCTCGGCCAAGATCTCCTGGGCCCGTAGCGACTCGCGGAGGATGGCCCCGCTGCCGAACAGCTCGACCTTGGGTGCCTTCGCGCCGGCCTTCCGCTCGGCCAGTCGGTACATGCCGCGGATGATTCCTTCGCCGGCCCCCATGGGCATGATCGGCATCTGGTAGTTCTCGTTCATCAGCGTGATGTAGTAGAAGATGTCTTCCTCTTCGTAGTACATCCGCTTCATGCCGTCGAGCACGATCACGGCCATTTCGTAGGCGTAGGCCGGGTCGTAGGCTTGCAGGTTGGGATAGGCCATGGCGAACAGGTGGCTGTTGCCGTCCTGGTGTTGCAGCCCTTCGCCGGCCAGCGTGGTTCGCCCGGCCGTACCGCCCATCAGGAACCCGCGGCAGCGCATGTCGCCGGCGGCCCAGATCAGGTCGCCGATCCGTTGCAGGCCGAACATCGAGTAGTAGATGAAGAACGGGATCAGGTTGATGCCGTGGCTGCTGTGGGCCGTGCCGGCAGCGATGAACGACGACATCGAGCCGGCCTCGGTGATCCCCTCTTCGAGAATCTGCCCGTCCTTGGCTTCGCGATAATAGAGCACGTTGTCCGAATCGACCGGTTCGTAGAGTTGGCCGCTGTGGGCGTAGATGCCGAACTGCCGAAAGAGGGCTTCCATGCCGAAGGTGCGTGCCTCGTCGGGCACGATCGGCACGACGTAACGCCCGACCGCCTCGTCGTGCAACAGCCGGGCCAGCAGCCGCACGAAGGCCATCGTGCTGGAGACCTCGCGGCCGTCGCTGCCGGCAAGGAACTCGGAGAAATCCTCCCAGACCGGCGGCTTCAACTTCACCAGCGAAGTCCGCCGCCCCGGGACAAATCCGCTGAGTTGCTTGCGATGCCGGTGGATGTATTGTATCTCCGGGCTGTCGTCCGGTGGCATGTAGAACTCGGCCCGGGCGGCCTGATCGTCGCTGATGGGGATGTCGAACCGGCGGCGGAACTCGACCAGTTCGTCGCGGTTGAGCTTCTTCTGCTGGTGCGTGATGTTGCGGCCTTCGCCCGCCTCGCCCAGTCCGTAACCTTTGATCGTATGGGCCAGGACGACCGTCGGTGCGCCTTCGTGCTCGACGGCGGTGCGATAGGCTGCGTAGACTTTGGTCGGGTCGTGGCCGCCACGTCCGAGCCGCTCGAGTTGCTCGTCGCTGAGATGGTCGACCAGCGACTTGACCTGCTCGCTGACGCCGAAAAAGTGCTCGCGGATGTAGTTGCCCGGCATCACACTGTATTTCTGGTATTGCCCGTCGACGACCTGGCCCATCCGGCGGACCAACTCCCCCGACGCGTCGGCGGCCAGTAGCGGGTCCCACTGCGATCCCCAGATGACCTTGATGACGTTCCAACCGGCGCCGCGGAAGGCGCCTTCTAGCTCCTGGATAATCTTGCCGTTGCCGCGGCC
>JABMRB010000223.1 GCA_013202865.1 Candidatus Nealsoniibacteriota bacterium
ATCCCTCCACACACAAGACCGACACCCGCTCCCGGATAATCGCCACCGCCCGGCGCGAGTTGTCCACCGTCAGACCGTCTGCATCGAGCTTGGCGGTGATACGCATAGCTCCGGGGTTCTGGAACGTAACAGACAGAGAGACCGTCTCCGAGGCGCCCGGCCCAATCGAGGGAATGGCTTTCGTGTCCACGTTGATGTTATTGACCAGGCCCTTGACCATCACATTCGTAACGGGGCCCGCACCGTAGTTTCGCACGGTTGCGCGATAACTTGCAATCGTGCCTTTGCGAAGCACTCCAGAGACGAGCTCCAGACTCGTTATCGCCAGATTGTCGGGGCCGCCCTGCACCGGAACAATGCACGTGTCGGCGATCAGGTCAATATCTTCAAACGCGTCGCGCAACCATGCCGAACGATTCTTCCAGTTCCGCTCCTGCATGTCGGTGACGATATAGATTTCCTTCTGCGGCACCTCCATATCCTCGACCAACTCCTTCAGCCGCCGCGGCACACTGTCCAGGTCCAAAGTTTCGGGCGTGGGCTTCAAATCGCTAAGTATCGCTTCAAAGCGACCCGGATCGAACGCCATGTTCCGCGCGACAACCTTATGCTCGTCGCCGAGAAGGATCAGGGACACTGGGTCGCCCGGGTGGATGTCTTCGGCGATTGTTTTGATCTTCTCAATCGCTCGATCGAATCGCGTCGAGGAGCCGTCGCTGTGCTGCATGCTGTACGACGCGTCCAATGCAATAACGACGCCGGCGCGGCGTTCGCCTAACTTCGAAGCGATGCCCTCGACCTCCTTCGTCCACGGTTTCGAGAAAGCAAGCACCAAGAGAATAACCGCAAGACAACGGAGCAGCAGCAATAGAATGTCGCGCAGTCGTAACTGCCTTGAACGGACTCGGACGCTCCTGTTGAGAAACTGCATCGCGGCCCAGTCCGTGTGCTTGACCTTATAGCGGTTCAGCAGGTGGGCAAGAATGGGCAACGCCACGCCGACTCCCGCCAGCAATAGCCATGGGTTCATGAATGTCATAGACGGGCTCCAACAGAGGATCCACCAAGCGTTGATGCGCGACTGGCGAAGAACTCGCTCAGCACTGCGTCCAACGGGCGTGAGGTGTCGATGGTTGTGTAGTCGACGTGGCTTCCCACGCATCCGGCGCGAAGCGATTCGAGATACTCATTGATGCCGGCCAGATAGTCCTCGCGAATCCTCTCGGGCTGCGTGGTCAGCGGCAGCTCGCCTTCGAGCCCCTCGAAACGCCATGTGCCCTTGAAAGGAAATGCGAGTTCGTACGGATCGAGCGTATGAAGCACGACCACGTTATGGCCGTCGAACCGGAGATGGTCGAGCCCGGCCATGATGTCGTCCACGTCGGCAAACAGATCCGAGATCAGGATCACAAACGAACGCCGCTTCATCAGCAGCGCGATGTCGTGTAGTTGCCGTGCAATGCTGTTTTTTTGCACCGGCTTCGTGTCGCGCAGAAGCCTGTCGATCTGGAGAATGATTCCCATCGCGGAGCGAGGCGGCAGATAGGCACGCACCTCGGAATCGAAAACGGAAAGGCCGACGGAATCACGCTGTTTGAGCACCAGGTAGGCCAGAGACGCCCCCAGAAACTTGGCATATTCCAGCTTGTTGACCTTGCCCGACCCATAAGTCATCGACGCGCTGGCATCGATCAGAACGTGGCAGTCGAAATTCGTCTCGGCTTCGTAAAGCTTCGTGTAATAACGATCAGTACGGCCGTAGACACGCCAGTCGATGTCGCGGATCGCATCGCCCGGCGCGTATTGCCGGTGATGCGCGAACTCCGTGCTGAAGCCGCGCAACGGACTGCGATGGCTCCCCACCCGCAACCCTTCAACCACTTCGCGTGCAACCAGTTCCAGGTCGCCCAGCTTCTGCAGCAGTTCGGGGTCGAGGTAATACGTTTGTGGCAAGTGCTCGGACATTTCCCAGTGCTCCGGTCTCAGTGCTGCGGTGCGATCAACCAACCTTCCGCTTGTACAGCTTCTCGTCGGCCGGAACTTCGTCGAGGAGCCTGGTAATCAGGGTGTCCGGCGTCATTCCTTCCGACCGGGCCGCGAAGTTGGGGATGATACGATGTCGCAGGATCGGCAGGCACAACTCCCGGATGTCTTCCACCGCAACATGACACCGACCTCGCAGTGCGGCCCTAGCCTTGCCGGCAAGAATCAGGTTCAACGATGCACGCGGGCCCGCGCCCCAGGCCATGAGCTTCTTGACGAACTCCGGTGCCTCCGGCTCGTCGGGCCGTGTTGCCCTCACGATCGCCGCGGCATATTCAAAGATATGGTCGGCAACCGGAATGCGCCGGACAACGTGTTGATATTCGACAATGGAAGCGCCGTCGACGACCTCTTTGAGCTCGGGCTCGTCGTCGCTGGTTACGCTACGCATGATGTCAAGCTCCTCGTTGCGGCTGGGATACTTGACCATGATGTTAAAGAGAAAGCGGTCGAGCTGGGCCTCGGGCAGCGGGTACGTACCCTCCTGCTCGATCGGGTTTTGGGTGGCCAAAACGAAGAACGGCTTGTCGAGTTCATAATCAACGCCGCCGGAAGATATCCGCTTCTCCTGCATCGCCTCCAACAGCGCGGCCTGGGTCTTGGGCGGCGTTCGGTTGATCTCGTCGGCCAAAAGCAGGTTGGTGAACACGGGCCCTTCGAGGAACTTGAACTTTCGCTGGTGCGTTTCGGGATCTTCTTGAAGCAACTCGGTGCCGGTGATATCCGACGGCATCAAGTCCGGAGTAAACTGAATTCGCTTGAACGATAGGGAGAGCGTTTTGGCAAGTGCGCTGACCAGAAGAGTTTTAGCCAGTCCCGGAACACCGACCAGCAGTACGTGGCCCTGAGCGAAGATCGCGATCATCATCTCATCGATGACATCGTCCATGCCGACGATGGTCTTACGCAGTTCCTTGACAATGCCGTCTCGAGCTTCGCCGATCTTTTCTACGGCCAGCGTGTCGTCTGTTGTAGTAGCCATTGGGTCTCCTATAGACAAATCGTTATATGGATAGTGTGGTTCGAGCTATTGTGTCTTCTTCTCTTCGTTGTCTTTAAGCAGTTTCGCCATCGCTGCGTGCAGTGGCCACCCGGGGGGTTCACTTTCCTGCGGGCATGCTTAACGCATGGTGTTTTCATCGCACCATAGACCCTTTCGCGAGTTGATGGTTGGCTGTTGGACGTTCAGTTCCTCCGAAGACCGGCCCCCTCCTACCGCACTGGCTTCAGCCTGAACTGCTTGATGCTCACGCCCTTGTTCGGCGCCTTAAGCGTAAAATTAAGGGTGTTCCGGCCTTCTTTCAAGTCCAGGATGACGGGTTCAGTGTCCATC